>CAZDQE010000048.1:0-18268 GCA_964507395.1 uncultured Eubacteriales bacterium
GAACAGCGTGAACTTCAACACCGTCAACACCTGCATCACGGCAAAGCTTTGCAGTTTTTGCAAATGCTTCAATGATTTCATGAATCTGCTCTTTTGTCATTTCAGGGCAGATGATGTCGTGTGCCCAACGAGAAGGCTGGGGAGAGGGAGAAGCAAGCTCATGTGATGTATCAAGAATGGGTTTTACAAGTGCACGTGTAATTTTATTTCTGTGGAGAGGTGCAACAAGCTCTGTGATAGCCCATGAACGGCCCATACCTGCAGTAAGCTGAACAAAAAGCTTTGCACCGGTCTTGTGGATTTCATCCATAAATTCTTTCAGGTCTTCAAACATTTTGGGGTTCTGCCAGAGCCATTTGCCCCAGAATGTATCACGAAGAGGAGCGATACCGGGAATGATAAGACCTACATTGTTGTTAGCTCTTTCGATGAAAAGCTTTGCGGCTTCTTTGTCAAAATGGCAACCGCCGAGCTCAAACCAACCGAAAAGAGATGTACCGCCCATGGGACACATAACTATTCTGTTTTTGATTTCAACGTTGCCGATTTTCCAGGGAGTAAATAATGCTTCATATTTAGCATCCATTGAATAAACACTTCCTTTTCATTTTTTGAAAACAGATATTTTCACAATTAATAGTATATATAAAAGTTAAATTTTTGTCAATGCTGAAATACAAAAATAGACAGTAAATTATTTGACATTTCAGTGAAAGAGCATTATACTTAAAACATAAACTGCAGACAAAGGAGAAATACAAAATGAACACTTGTTTTATTGCACACAGAGGTTACAGCGGACGCTTTCAGCAGAACACAGAGGAAGCATTTCTTGAAGCTGTGAAACACGGCTCAGGCGGTATTGAAACTGATGTCCGCTTTACAAAAGACGGCGTGCTTATCGTAAACCACAACGACACTGTTGAATATTTTGACGGCACAGAGCTGGCTCCCGAAGAATGTACTTATGCTGAACTTATGGAAAAGCCTATAAAGAATGAACATACAGACACAGAACTCTATGTCTGCACATTTGAGAGATATCTTGAAATCTGCCGTGACGGAAATATGGTCTGCTTCATTGAGTTCAAAGGCAATTTCACCGATGAAATGATACATAAGGCATTTACAATGGCAGGGGAGATTTATGACCTGAAAATGTGCTCTCTCCAGTCCTTTGAATACGATAACCTTGTCAGAACTCACAAGGCTTTCCCCGAGCTTCAGATTATGTACACCTGCGGCGAGCGTGACGAGAATGTTGAAAGATGTCTTGAAGACGGCTTTGACATTGATATGTATTATGGCAATATCGATGAAAAAACAGTTAAAGATTTCCATGATAAAGGTCTTAAAGTTGCTTTGTGGACTGCAAATACAAAAGAGGCGATGGACTTCTGCTATTCAATGAACGTTGATTACATCGAATCAGACTGCTTCGCAAACGAAAAGTGTGAATAAAATAAATTAAGAGATGTACACGCGTACATCTCTATTTTTTACATTCAGATACAAACCTTTCAATTAACCTTTTCTGTAATTCATCTTTCATGAAAATGTGTTCAGGATGCCATTGAACTCCTGCACAGAAAGGGTGTTCGGTGCTTTCATACGATTCTGTAAAACCGTCACAGCTTTCTGCGGCGGTTTTTAAATTTTTACCAAGAGTTTTCACTGCCTGATGATGTGTGCTGTTGACAGTAATTTGTTCTTTCTCAAAAACACCAGAAAGAAAACTGTCTTTTATAATTCTAACATCATGAAAATTATTGAAGAGTTTAACAGAATCCTTGTGTTTTTCTTTTTGGATATCGGAAATATCCTGATAAACACTTCCTCCAAGGCATACGTTTATAAACTGCATACCTCTGCAGATGCCGAAAATCGGTTTTCCCGTTTTATAAAAAACATCAAAAATTTCCTTTTCAAGTGTATCTCTTTTAAGATTTGTTTTACCGCATTTTTTGTCTTTTTCTTCGCCGTAAAATGAGGGTGTAATGTCGCTTCCGCCTGTGAACAGAATTCCGTCACAGACCAAGGCTTCGCCGGTGTTCTTTACAAACTTTACTTCTGCACCGCAGGCTTTCAGTGCACGGATGTACTCATATTCCGCAACCGGATGATAAATAATTCCTGAACTTTTGATTATTCCGATAACAGGTTTCATTTTTCTTACCTCGTTATAAATTTATTGTTTCTTTTGGTAATGCATTACGTAGGGGAAAACTGTGTTTTCCCTTGCACAAAGCTAAAGGATGCATAAAAGGCGAACACAGTTCACCTCTACGATAATACAGATAAATTATAATTTATCGCATGCTTCAAGTCAAGGAAATTTGACTTTTTTATTTATCATTGCTATACTTGCTTTATCAAAATAAAAGGATGATTTTATGCCATATCTTTTTGCACATTTCAAAGAAAAAATTACACCCGACGGTGAACAGGTTTATTTCGGAATCAGCCGTGACGGATTTAATTGGGAAAAAGTAAATGACGGAAATCCCGTTCTGACCGCTGCTCTCGGTGAAAAGGGCTGTCGTGATATTGAAATCGTAAGACTTCACACAGGCGGTTTTATGGTTATCACAACAGACTTGTGTGTAGCAAACCGTTATGACGAAAATCTTCAGCTTGATTGGTCAAACATAAACAGAACTGGCAGTAAGAGCCTACGCATGTGGGAAACAGAAGACCTTGTGAATTTTTCTGAGGAAAGGCTTGTTTGTTTCGGCAGAGATGATTTCGGCTGTATGTGGGCACCGGAGGTTTTCTTTGATGAAGAAAAAGAAGAATATCTCATTCACTGGGGCTCAACCGTAGCAGAAACAGACTATAAGCACATGTCGATTTACTGCTCCCGCACAAAGGATTTTAAATCTTTTACAACACCTGAACTTTATTTCATGAAGGACAACGAAATTCTCGATTCTCACATCACAAAGGTGGGGGATACATATCATCTTTTCTATAAGAATGCCCATAATCCGCCGATGAATATGCACGCCACATCAAAGAATCTTTACGGTCCCTTTGAGCATGACGAAAAATTTGAAAAATACATGGACGAAGAAATTTACCGTCCCGGCTCTTATGAAGGTCCCACAACTTACGTTTTACCTGACGGCAGATGGTGTCTGATGCTTGATTTCTTCGGCTGTGAGAAAGAAAAAATGGGTTATGTTCCCTTTGTTTCCCCCTCAGAGGGTGACACGAATTTTGTAAGAATGCCGGAAAATTTCTCATTCCCTTACGGCTTCAAGCATGGCAGAGTAATTGAGATTACAAATGAAGAATACGAAAGACTTAAAAACGTATAAAAATTAAAAAGAAACCCCACCGTGATTCAGCTCTGAATAACGGTGGGGTTCGTATATGGTTATTTAAACGCACTTATAATATATCTGAAAAGACCTTCAAGGGTTCTTCTTATAACTCTGAAAAGGCTGAACGGCGTTTTTTCAAGATCAAGTCCGTCACCCTCGTAGCAGCCGATGTTGTGAGTGTCGTCAAGCTCATTTCCGTAGAAATCGTGTTCGCCCATATCTTCTTCAACCTGAATTCCTGTGCCGATGCAGGGTGAACAGCTTTTCAGCATAAAGCTGTCTTTGTCGGTTTCGTCAGTTCCTGCGAACTGCGGGTCTGCCCAGAAGGAGTTTTCGTCAAGCTTTGTGGGGAGAGTGCCGTAGTAGCAATTGTTCGAGTATGTGTTTTCATATTCTTTATTAATTTCAACTTTATGACCGGGGATAAGGCTGAAAATGTTGTTGCAGATGTAACTGTCCTTGTACTGATGGAAGTTGTAGTTGCTTCCGTTTATGATTGTGTTATTGTAGAATTTGAAATTCTGCTCGGGAACATCGCCGTTGCCGCCGCAGTTTGATGCCACGTTATCGTTTACGGAAAGGCAATAACGGACAGTATTATTGAAATGGTCTTCAATATAAGGACAATTCCACATGAATCTTACATTATCGTGTGAATAAATGTATTGATATGTGCTGTTGTCGGTGTGGTCATCGAAGTCAACTGCCATGCCGTCTTTTATGTTTTTGGCGCCTGCGATTTCACAGTTTTCAATAAGCGCTTCGGTTACGCCCCATGTCCATGTGGGAGCAGTGGGATAAACTCCGCTGCTGAGGCAGGTGTTGAGAATTGTAGAGTTTCTCAGAGTTATTCTTTCAGTGTCAGAGAGGATAAAAGCATCATCGTAAAGGTTGTAGATGCTACAGTTTTCTACAAGTATATCCTTGTTGTAAGGGTACATTTCACTGTTGGGATTTTCGTTATTATAGTGACCGCCCGTAAAAATTCCGTAACCGCAGTTATAAATTTCACAGTTGTTTATATGAATGTCAGAAAGATAATTATAAGGACGTCCTGTGTTGCCGATAAGTCTTATAGCTGCTCTCTGAATTCCGTAATAGTCGTCAGAAGCATAATTCTGAATGTCGTGCAGAACAACGGAGTCAATTGTAATATCCTCAACTATTTGCTCATTAAAGTAAACGAGAATACCTGTGCCTGTAGGTGCAGTGATTTCAACGTCTTTCACAACCCAATGTGAAACGTCGCAGATGTTGATGACAGGCTGGTATTGATGGTCGTTTGGTGAATTTGTAAGAACAGGCAGATCGCCTTCGCCGTAAGTGGAGAGAGTGATCGGGTTTTCTTCTGTTCCGCTTCCTTTCGGAATGAATCCGCCGAAGAAATAACTTCCTCTTTTGAGGAGGATTTCATCGCCTGCGGAGTAAGTTGTGTTTGATGCGTGATTCAGAGTACGCCATGCAGTATCAGGACTTTTTCCGTCATTTGCATCGTTTCCGTTTACGCTGTCGACGTAGTATGTAGTACCAGCTTCTTCAGCAAATGAATTGACAGGGAAAATCGAGAAAAGCATAATCAATGCCAGAATCAGTGAAAATATTTTATTCTTTCTGTTCATTAATACCAACTCCTTTACCTTTACATTATACATTTACAGTATATCAAAGTCAAATAGTTTTTATTGACAATGGGCGTTCAGATTGATATACTGAAAGAAAGTAGGAGGTAATTTTCTTATGAGTAAATTTGAAAGCTTTTGGGTAAAACTTATTACATCAATTATACTTTGTTTTATAACAGCCTTTAACCTTGCAGGGACAGGAGCAATTGAAGAGGAAACGGCAGAAATCAACGGCTCTTTATCATGTACAGATGCACTCGGCAGAGAGGTCACTTCTTCTTACGGTAAAAACGAAAAGCTGGTCGGAGTTTTTTATTTTCTCTGGCAGGGTCAGCACGGGAGAGACAGAATAATTGACAATTCAAAGCTTGTGAAAGAAAATCCCGATGCCGTAAATTCCGAGGAAGAATGGTACGAAGCGGGCGGAGGAAATATAGGTGAAATGCACTTTTGGGGAGAGCCTCTTCTCGGTTATTATACGTCAGACGATGAATGGGTTTTCAGAAAGCATGTTCAGATGCTGACAGATGCCGCAGTTGATTTTATAGTCATTGACGGCACAAATGCCTTCACTTATTCCGAACAGCTTAAAAAGCTTATTGATGTGTGGTATGAGTATTATCTTGACGGCTGGAACGTGCCGAAAATTGCATACTACACCAACTCCGCATCAGGCGACACAATGAACAGAATTTACGATGAGATTTACAATAACGCAGAGCTTAAAGGTAAATATCCGAAAATAGACGATTTGTGGTTCTGTCTTGACGGAAAGCCTATGATTGTAGGTGACAAAGATGACTCAGCCCTGAGAGAAGAGGTCAAAAGTTATTTCAGAATCAAAGCTACTCAGTGGCCCACAGAAGACAAAAAAACAGACGGTTTTCCGTGGATGGAATTTGACCGCACACTTACATATAAAGCTGTTTACAACAATGACGGAACAAAAATTATGAACGTGTCAGTTGCCCAGCATTCAGATTCGGTGTGCTTCAGCAGAACGGCATGGTATAGTGCAAATGACCGCACACGCTCGTGGCATGACGGTGCAAACGATACATCGGAGGATGCACTTCTTTACGGATATAATTTTGCAGAGCAGTGGGAGTTTGCAATAAAAATGAATCCCGATATCATTTTCGTAACAGGCTTTAATGAATGGACTGCACAAAGACAGCAGCAGACTCAGGAAGGTGAAGACCCGATACTTTTTGTTGACTGTGCAGATGAAAACTGTTCACGTGACGTTGAGCCTTCAGCGGGTGTAATGGGTGATAACTACTATCTTCAGATGGTGGACTATATTGCACGCTTTAAAGGAACAGGCGGAAAGGTGGCAAAAACTGAAAATGTCACAATTGACATTGACGGGGATTTTTCACAGTGGGATTCTGAAAAAATAACGGCAGTTTATAAGGATTATGAGAACGACACCGCTGACAGAAATGCAGAAGGCTTCGGACATATAATGCTTACCGACACGTCGGGCAGAAATGATTTTGTGAAGATGAAGGTTGCAGAGGACAGCGAAAAACTTTATTTTTACGCTGAAACAGCAGGAAATCTTACTCCTTCAACAGATGAAAACTGGATGTCACTTTTTATAAATGAAGAATATGTAATAAACAGAACTTCGCCGCAGAACGGTAAAACGAGTATTGAGAAGATCACATCTGACGGCTATAAAATTACAGGCGAAGCAGAGATACGCTTTGAGGGGAATAAACTGATGCTTTCGGTGAAAAAGGAAACCATAGGTTATGACGGAAACATAACTTTCAAGTGGGCAGATAATTACACTGAAAATGATGTTTATTCCTTCTATACAAAAGGTGATTCGGCACCCTACGGCAGACTTTGTTACAGTTATTAAGGTGGTTTTTATGGCAGATATTTTAGAGGTTATAATGATAGTGAGCTTCGGCGTTTCATGGCCGTTCAATGTTGTCAAATCCTATAAAGCGAGAACGGCAAAAGGTAAAAGTCTTTTGTTTCTGTGTCTTATCTTTTTTGGCTACATAGCAGGCATTGTTTCAAAAATTCTCAATGAATCATACATGGCATCAATTTCGGAAAAATGGTATGTGTTTTTCTTCTATGTGCTTAATCTTATAATGGTGGGCGCAGATCTGATTCTGTATTTCAGAAACAAAAAAATTGACAGAAGGTGCGGAGAATGAAGGTTTTATCAATCGGCAACAGTTTTTCAACCGATGCACACAGGTTTCTGACTTTACTTGCAAAGGCGGAAAATGAAAACATTGAAACCGCAAATCTTTTTATCGGCGGCTGCAGTCTTGAAAGTCACTGGGTGAATTTTACGGAGAATAATCCGTTTTATGACCTTGAACTTTGCGGAAACGAGGGCGAAAGGAAAATCACAATTTCAGAGGCGCTTAAAATGGAAAAGTGGGATGTAATCACTCTGCAACAGGTAAGTCACATGAGCGGTATGCCACAGACGTATGAGCCTTTCTTTAAAAACCTTGAAAAGGTTGTAAGGGAAACCAATCCACAGGCAAAACTTTATTTCCATCAGACATGGGCGTATGAAAAAGGCTCAGAGCATCCGGGCTTTGCAAATTATGATTGCAGTCAGCAAAAAATGTATGAGTGCATCGTGAAAACATCAAAGGTGAAAGCTGAGTCAATAAATGCAGGGATTATTCCTGTAGGTGAAAATGTTCAGTTCATCCGTGAGAATGTGCCTGAGTTTGATTATGAAAACGGAGGCTTATCCCTTTGCCGTGACAGTTTTCATCTGTCCTTTGATTACGGCAGATTTACCGCAGCGGCAGTGTGGTTCAGAACGCTTACAGGCAGAAAGATAAGTATAAACGAGTTTGAAAATTTTGATAAAAATCTTCTTGCAAAAATCATCACTGCAGTGAACAATTTTTAAAAAGAAACCGTGAAGTCCGATGTGAACTTCACGGTTTTTATCATTTCATAAATTCAGTTGATTTTCTCAACGCTTCTACTGAGAAAGAGGGGATTCTGCCCAGATGGTCAGAACCTATGTTGAGAAGATAATTCACACCGAGAGAATTGAGGCGTTTTCTTCTCTCTGCAATTTCCTCTGCAGTTATCCAGTTCTGGTCATAATATTTGTAACCCCATGAGGAATTGAGCGTGCCTGCCGTTTCATAAAGTCCGTAAGGAGAATGTTTAAAACCGTCAAGACTGTTGGGGTCAGCGTTTTCGGTTTCTTTGAACTCTGTGGGGTATTCGTTGTCGCCAAGTGATACATAGTCGTAAGCACCGTTGCCGATTCGTGAATTTATAAGGCAGTCAGGCTGATAAGTTTTTACAAGCTTGTTGAGCTCTGAACTCTGTTCCTTTGTGATAGTGTGAGGAACATCAAACCATATCAGGCACAGGTCTCCGTATTTTGTAAGTATCTCCTTGACCTGGGGTTTTATTTTTTCTTCAAAGCAGATTGAAAAATCTTTTTTATCCCTGTCAGGAAAATCCCATGAGTTGTCCCATGAAACTCCTGAGCAACCGGCTTTATTATCATATCCGCCGCCGTGTTCATGGTGCCAGTCAAGCTCCTGCGAATAGTAAAGACCGAATCTGAGACCGTGCTTGTAACAGGCTTCACCAAGCTCTGCTACAACATCTCTGCCGAAAGGCGTTGCGTCAACAATATTAAATTTGTCAGCTTCGCTTTTGAACATTGCAAAGCCGTCATGATGCTTTGAGGTGAAAACAAAATATTTCATTCCGCAGTCTTTTGCAAGGCGTATCCATTCATCAGCGTTGAAATAAATAGGATTGAAAATTTTCGCATATTGCTCGTATTCTTTGTTGGGAATTGCCATATAACTCTGAATCCACTCAGCGTAGTCAAGAACTCTTCTTCCTTTGTATTCACCGCCGAGCAGTGAGTAAAGTCCCCAGTGAGCCATCATGCCGTATTCTGCATTTTTAAACCATTCTCTGTTGTTCATTTGCTTTCAGCCCCTCAGATAGTTTTTTACCATTTTATCATCTTCAGAAAAACTTTACAACAAATTTTCACAAAAAGTAATTTATATTTTCAATGAAAACCGTGAGAGTGTGAATATACGCTTTTTTTGTTGACTTTTACTCGCCTCGGTGATACAATGCAATAATAATAAGGAAGTGATGAAAAGGGTGAAACAGAAAGAATATCTTGAACTGATTGCAGGGGTTATCTATGCCATAAGTGAGGTCAGTAAAATGAACTATTACAAAAATCAACCGCTCAATCTGCCTGATTCTTTCACTTTTACCGCTCACACAGGCTGTAAAGACACAGAGGAAAACGCTCTCTCATCAATTGAAGCGGGTTATGAAAACGGTGCAGGAATTGTAGAATTTGATTTGAATTTTGATAAAAACGGTGAGCCTGTTCTGTGTCATGACGAGCCTCAAGGCGGTGAAGTGACACTTGACGAAGCCTTTAAAAAGGTAAGTGAATACGAACATTTAAAAGTCAACGTGGATGCAAAAAGTGACCTGCATCTTGAAAAGGTGAAACCTCTTGCGGAAAAATACGGTATTGCAGACAGAATCTTTTTTACGGGAATTCATGACGGCTTCGTAGAGAAAGCAAGAGAAACAGGAGTTTCTTATTACCTCAATGTTGATGTTAAAAAGCCGTCAGAGCACACGGAAGAATATCTTCTTTCTCTTGTTGACAAGGTTAAAAAAGCAGGCGCAATCGGAATCAATTTTAACAAAGACAATGCATCATCAGAGCTTGTGAAAACTTTTCACGATAACGGACTTTCAGTTTCAATCTGGACAGTTGACAAGGAAAGTGAAATGTATAAAATACTTTCATTTTCTCCCGATAACATTACAACAAGAAATCCTGATAAGTTAGAAAAGATAATAAATTCAAAGTAAGGTGTCATTTTAATGGACAAAGAAAAAACACTGGCTCATCTAAGCAGGGCCATATCCATCCCCACAATTTCAAATCTTGATGACAGCCTGACGGACTGGGCTCAGTTCGAAAAGTTTCATGCTTTTCTTGAAGAAGCTTATCCTTTAGTGCACAAAAACATGACACGTGAAGTTGTTGGCAAAGCATCACTTCTTTATAAATGGCAGGGCAAGGATTCATCTCTGAAGCCTTTTGCCATGCTCGGTCACATTGACGTTGTTCCCGTTCCTAAGGAAACAGAGAATGAGTGGATTTATCCTCCTTTTTCAGGCGAGCATGACGAAAAGTACATATACGGCAGAGGTGCAAACGACATGAAAAACTGTGTCGTATCACTTATGGAAGCAGTGGAAACTTTACTTGAAGAAGGCTTTGTTCCTGAAAGAGATGTATATTTGTGCTTCGGTCACAATGAAGAAGTTCTCTGCGGCGAGGGCTCAGGTGCAGGTGCAATAGCAAAGCTGCTTAAAGACAGGGAAGTACACCTTGAGTTTGTCTATGATGAGGGCGGCGCCATAATGGATGATAACCTTTTCGGTCTGAAAGTTCCTGCGGCAATGGTGGGGCTTGCGGAAAAAGGCTATGCAGATTTGAAAGTAAGCATTTCAAATGACGGAGGTCACGCAGCAGAGCCCTCAGACAGAACAGCTCTCGGAGACTTGTCAAGACTTATCTGTGCCATTGAAAAAAATCAGATGCCATGCCGTCTTATTGACACGGTACGCGGAACTCTCAAAGGCCTCGGAGAAAATTCTGACGGTGTTCTCAGTGTTGCTCTGAAAGCTCTGAAAATTACAAAGCCTCTTGTTATGAAAATTCTCAAAACATACCGTATGACACATGCGATGCTTCATACAACAGTTGTGCCCACAATTTGCCGCACAGGTACGGCGGTCAATGTTTTACCGCAGAAGGCTGAGGCGATGCTTAATATCAGACTTCTTCCCGGAGATACCGTAGAGGACGTTGAAAAATACATAAAACGTCTTGCGAAAAAGGTGGGCGTTCTTGACGAGCTTACATTGGAGTTTGTCAATACAAGTCCTGCACCGTCTGAAACCTCTGCCGGAACGGAAACATATAAAATAATCGAAAAAACAATGAAAGCAATTGATTCTTCAATTGTTGCGATTCCTTATCTTGTTACAGGAGCAACTGACAGCCGTGAATATAAGGAAGTTGCAGATGAAATTTACAGGATATATCCCTTTAAAATCACAAGCGATGAGCTTGACAGTATGCACGGAATAAATGAACGCCTGCGCATTGACAGCTTTTATTTCGGTATTGAATATTTTATCCGCTTTATAAAGACACAGGCTGAAAGGAGAGTTTAAGACATGTCAAATTCCTCGGGAAATCTTAAAATAGGTACAAAGTCTTTCTTGTCAACAGTTGCAATTCTGCTGGCACTTATGGTCTTTGCAGGAATTCTTACTCAGATTTTACCTCAGGGAAGTTATGAGCGCGCAATCAACGAAAACGGGTATGAAATGGTGGTTGAGGGTTCATATACGCTTACTGAAAATGCAGAAAGGTTACCTGTATGGCGTTGGTTTACAGCACCCTTTGAGCTTTTCGGTGATTCTCAATCTCTGACGGCAATTGTGATTATAGTTTTCATAATTTTAGTCGGCGGTACTTTTTCAATTCTTGAAAAAGCAGACGTGTTCCGCTATCTTATCGCATCAACGATTAAAAAATTCGGCGACAAAAAATATCTTCTCCTTTGTCTTATTACGCTCCTTTGCATGGTGCTCGGCTCGACTATGGGACTTCTTGAAGAAACGGTACCTCTTGTGCCGATTCTCGTTCTGCTTTCCCTTGCTCTCGGTTGGGACACTCTGACAGGTCTCGGAATGAGCATTATGGCGGTAGGCTTCGGCTTTGCAGCAGGTACATTCAATCCCTTTACTGTTGTTGTTGCTCAAAGATTGGCAGATGTTCCCTTGTTCTCAGGACTCTGGATGCGTGCAATTGCCTTTGTGCTTATTTATGCTTTGCTCTGCTTGTTCCTTGTAAGATATGCAAAGAAGATTGAGAAAAATCCCGAAAAATCACTTGTATTTTCAAGCGATGAGGAGAAAAGAAAAAATCTGCAGACAGAGGATAACACAGCTCTCCTGCAGAATAAAAACATATCTAAAGCCGCAAAAACATTCGGTATTTCAATGCTTGTTGTTCTCGTCTACGTAGTGACTGCTCTTGCAGTTCCCGCACTTTCAGATTACACAATGGTAGTTATGGCTGTTGTGATTACTCTCGGCGGTATCCTTGCTGGAAAGATTTCTGAGTATAAGGAAAAGGGAATGGGTAAGGATTTCCTCAGCGGAATGCTCAGCATGGCACCGGGGGCAATTCTGATTATCCTGTCAATGTCTGTCCGTTTCATTATTGAAGAGGGCGGAATTATGGATACCATTCTCAATCGGGCATACAACATGATGAGTGGTTTGTCACCGATGACGGCAATATTGATTGTATACCTGATAGTTCTTATCATTCAGTTCTTTATTTCTGGTGCCGCATCAAAGGCATTCCTTATAATGCCCCTTATCGTACCTCTTGCAGATATGATAGGTCTTACACGTCAGAGCATCGTTCTTGCGTTCTGCTTCGGTGACGGATTTACAAATGTTTTCTTCCCCACAAACGCACTTTTGCTTATTGTTCTCGGACTCGTTTCCGTTCCTTATTCAAAATGGTTCCGTTGGACATGGAAGCTGCAGACAGTGATTCTTGTAATTACCGCGCTTCTGCTTCTTCTTGCAGTTAAAGTGGGTTATGCTTGATTTGTTGAATTTTCGTTTTGAAAAAGTTTAAAATATAAAAAATTCTTAAGAATATTTAATAAATTAAAATTTTCTTTTTAAGAAAAATAATCACATAAAATTATTATATAATGTAACGTACGTGAAAAAATATATTTTCGGAGGAAGACATGAAGAAGAAAGTTAAATTGGCTGATATTCCCGAACTTGACACAGTCAAAGAAATTATTCTTTACGGAACAGAAAAAGGTAAAGACCATAAGCAGTTTATTTTCCACGACAAGAAGAGAGCGGAGCATACAAAAACCTTCAATATGACATGGAAAGATATAAGCGGTATTGCTCAGTATCTTTACGATAACGGTATATCAGGTCAGAAGAAGATTGCCTTTCTTTCGGAAAACAGCTATGAGTGGATCGTAGGCTACTATGCAGTCATGGTCAGCGGTAATGTTGCAGTACCTCTTGACAGCAAGCTTGGTGCAGAGGATCTTGCCAAGCAGCTTATCAACTGCAAATGCGACGCTGTTTTCTATGAAACAGAATTCAGAGACGTTCTTGATGAAATCTATAAGGTTGAAGGCATGCATAAGATGCAGGAATTCAACTTCGATAATTTCTCAGAATACTATGAAAAAGGTCTTGAAAGCATCAAAAAGGGCAACACTCAGGGTATAGATGCAGAAGTAAAAGGCGAGGACATGGCATGTATCGTTTATACTTCAGGTACAACAGGCAGAAGCAAGGGTGTTATGCTCTCTCATAAAAACCTTACATCTGACGCAGTTGCATCATGCAGAGTTCTGAGCGGCCGTCACGCAATCGGTTTCCTTCCTCTTAACCATACTTATTCATGGGTTTCAGCACTTTTCTCATGTTATCTTCTTACCGAATACGGCTACATCTGTCAGAGTATCAAAAATATTCAGAATGACATGATGAAATACAATCCCTATAACTTCTCAGGTGTACCCCTTGCAGTTGAAACGATTTATGACAGAATCTGGAAAACTGCAAAGAAGCAAGGCAGAGAAGAAATTCTTCAGAAGGGCATCAGAATCAGCAGACTTCTTATGAAGTTCGGCATTGACAGAAGAAGAAAGCTTTTCAAAACAGTACATGAAAATCTCGGCGGAAATCTCAATATGATTATCTGCGGCGGTGCGGCACTTGACCCGAAGCATGAGCAGTTCTTCTACGATATCGGTATTCTTATCATCAACGGCTACGGTACAACGGAATGTTCACCTGCAATTACATGTAACAGACTTGATAACTTCAAGTTCGGCAGTGTAGGACTTCCTCTTCCTTGCTGTGAAGTTAAAATCAATGAACCTGATGAAAACGGCGTTGGTGAAATCTATGTCAGAGGCGATAATGTTATGATGGGTTATTATGACGACCCTGAGGCAACAGCATCTGTTTTTGACGGTGAGTGGTTTAAAACAGGTGACTTCGGCAGAGTGGACGAAGACGGTTTCCTTTATTTCGTAGGAAGAAAGAAAAATCTTATCGTTACAAAGGGCGGTAAAAACGTATCTCCCGAAGAGATTGAAGATAAGCTTGTAAGATTTGATTATGTAAAAGAAGTTCTCGTCTATGAAGAAAACGACGTGATCGTTGGTGAATTCTTCCTTGACACGACAGAATATCCTGATGCTGAAGCGCAGCTTAAAAAGGATATGAAGGAATTCAACGCGAAAATGCCTTCTTTCAAAAAGATTGGTAAGACAGTTGTCCGTGATACAGAGTTCCCGAAGACAACGACACTTAAAATCAGAAGAAAATATAATAGCTGATTTCAAAACCGCTGTTTCGTCTGAAACGGCGGCTTTTTTATGGTAAATTTAATTTTTAGCGATACTTACTGTTGCATTTGGCAAAATTAGGTGTTATAATTTATTTGCATATTTATTTTCAGAAAGGCAGTGAAAAACATGAACAAAAATTTCAAAAAAGTTGTAGCGGTTGTTTTGTGCGCAATGATGCTCCTTTCACCCGTTACAGTTTCAGCGACAGACGGAAGCACAGGCTCATCCTTCAAAGCAGGTTTTGCAGAGTTCGTTTCTGACACACTCAATGCAATTGTTGATTTCCTTCTTGACGGAATTTCAACGATTCTTCCTGCAACAACAAAGATTCAGGACCCATCAACACACAGCAGTGATAACTTCCTTGCAGGTAACGATAAGTTTATTGATACTCCTGCGGAGGGTGCGAAATGGTCTCTCGGCTATGCGCAGGCATCAATTCTTCCCGATGACTTCTCAGAGGGCAAGTATTATAAGGGCGGTTACGATATCAACCTTAAGCTTTCAGAATGTATTGACGATTTGAAGGTAAGACTTATCGCACTTGATGACGGCTCAGGAAGAGGTGTTTCAATTCTCGCAGCAGTTGACTGTCTCGGTCTTGCAAACGATGACGTAAGAAATATCAGAGCAGCAGTTCTTGCAGCTCTCGGCTCAAGCGTAAATGTTACAAGCATCAATATTTCAGCAACTCATGTTCACAGCGGCATTGACACACAGGGTATTTACACTGACACATTCGGTCATGTAATCCAGAATCTTCTCGGTGCATTCTTTGAGCTTGATGCAAGTACTCTTTGCGACCCGGTTGATACAAAGCTTCTCAAAACAATTGCTGACCGGACGGCAGCATGTGCAAAGGAAGCAGTTGCAAACATGAAAACAGGTACAATGACATTTGCAAAAACAGATATCGACGATTATGTACGTGACCGTACAGACCCCGATATCATGATTGATTACATGTACCGCATTATGTTCACACCTGATGACGGCTCAAAGGGTACAATCCTCGCAAACTTCGGTTGCCACCCCGAAACAATCGGTTACGGCACAAAGCTTATTACATCAGACTTTGTTTACTATACCGAAGAGGTTATCAACGAAGCAGGCTATAACTTCATCTATATTCAGGGCGCAGTCGGCACATACACAGAAGACCAGCACTATTCAAATGACGGACTTGATATGGACAGAGTTGACTGTACTATCCGTTACGGCGAAGAAATTGCTTACATTCTTCTTGCAATGGGCATGACAGAGGAAGAAATTCTCGCATCAGACATCATTGATGAAGAAAGAGAAGCTCTGGCAAAGGACAGCGAGGGCTATACACCTTGGTATGAAGGCGGCTTTGAAACAGAAATCAAAGTAGTTGAGCCTATTCTCAATGTTAAGCTCACAGAGTACCTTGTTCCCGTTGAAAACGGTGTTTACAGAGCATTCGGCAAGCTTTCACTTGCAAACAACGTAATGTATGAAGATAAAGACGGCAACATCGTAGCTTCTACAGAAGTAGGTTACATGGAGCTTGGCAAGGACATCAAAATCGTTCTTTGCCCCGGTGAAACTTATGCAGAGCTTATTGTAGGCGGCTCCACAATGGAAGGCTTCAAATACAAGAGTGCTTATGAAATGATTGCAGACGAAAACGATGAAATCCTCGTATTCGACCTTGTAAACGATGCTCTCGGTTATATCATGGCTGACGATGATTTCGTATACCTTCGCCTTAACTACGATGCAGAAGATGATGAATTCTCATTCGGCGATAGCTGGGGACTTACATCAATCGGCGGTCACGCAGCATCAGACATCTACGGCAAGTTCTACGAACTTTACGATTCAGTAAGATAAGATTAAATAACAAAAGGAGCTGTAAAAACGAAAGTTTTTACAGCTCCTTTTCATGACCTTTAATTGGCAAAAAAGTTGTCAGCATCGCTGAGAATTATAATTTATTGTGATATTTATTTTCATATCGTAGGGCAGGGCCTTGGTCCTGCCGTCAGGTTTACAATATTTTTGCGGTGAGAGCAAGCCCTCGCCCTACGATATATACGTTAGGTTCTTCTGTGTTAAATTTTATAGAAAGACCACACGAATATAACGAAAAATAAAATTAAGAGCAGAAAGATTTAACGGTCTTTCTGCTCTTAATTTTTCACTACACTTAACCTACATTTTTACTTATTATCTTGATTTGTAGGTTATAATGTGCTATAATACACATAAGATATACGGAGGTGTATTTATGTTAGCAACAATTACAAATGAATATAAAAACCTTTTATCAAAAAGAGCATTCTTTCTAAAAGAACTCTCTGTATTACCTAACGGATATATTTCCCGAAAAAATATCAATGGAAAAGAATACTGTTATCTTCAGTGTAGAACTCACGGAAAGATAACAAGTGTTTATATCAAAACCGAAAATGTTGGTACAATTGAGAAAGATTTAAAGCTCAGAAAAAAATATGAGTCCGAATTCACTGATATCGAAAAGCGTCTTTCAGAAATAAGAGAAGCTATTAAGCTTTTAGATTCTTCGTTTATAAGAAAGCTGGATATGTTAGAGCTTACTGTTGGTATGGATGAGATATCAAGTACTACGAAAAACAAGTGCTTAACTTTTGCTGATGCCATGACTTCAATAGAAGGTGTTCCCGTAAGTAAGACGGCAAAAGAAGAACTCAATAATTGGTTATCAGGTAAAGTGACATTTATTTCGGTTTTTGAAAGCACATTAAAAAGATACGGATTTCCTGTGGAGGTATAAGTTATGCGAGACCCTTATTTATATGACGATGTAAATACTCTGATAAATCTTGCTGATATTAAAGATTCTGAACTTTTAAGAAAAGCAGAAGCTGATATTACAAACATAGCAATGGTTGGAGTATATAATTTAAAATATGATAAATATGATACTGAAACTCTACAGGACATTCACAGAAAAATATTCGGACAAATCTATTCTTGGGCTGGAGACTTCAGAACAATCCAAATGACAAAGCCTGAAGATGTTCTTGGCGGAGATACTGTCAGATACTCTTATCCTAAAGAGATAAAAAAAGATTTAAATACCGTGATGAAAGAAATAAAAAAGCTGAAAAGAACCGGTGACAATGATGACGATGTTGTTTTTCGGCTGGTAAGAATTATTGCAAAGATATGGCAGATACATCCGTTCAGAGAAGGCAATACAAGAAGCGTAATCGTTTTTGCCGTACTACTTGCCAATTCGCTTGGGTTTGATGTGGAACATGAGCTTTTCAAAACAAACTCTAACTATGTTCGTAATGCATTGGTATGGTGTTCGCAAGGTATTTATTCTAAGTACGAATATCTAGAAAGAATATTTTTTGATGCTATATTACACAAAGATACAGAAGATATACTTGCCAATGAGCCTGCAAAGCAGAATAAATATGATACCATTGGTGATTATAAAGTAAAAGAGTATAAAGAAAGACCACACGAATATAGCGAAGAATAAAATTAAGAGCAGAAAGATTTAACGGTCTTTCTGCTCTGTTTTTTGCAAAATTACGACACGCGGTAAAATTTGTCCCCCAAAATGATGTATTTTTATTCATAAAAATGTGTAAAAAGCTTTATGTTACAAGGGCTTGCGGTACTTTATGGGGGGCACATCGGGGGGCACATAGTACTCGAAAATTAACGATATTTTACGGTAAAGTGTGATTTCAGAAAAATAAATAAAAACAAGAAAAAAGCCCGAAACCCTAGTAAAATCAAGGCTTTTCGGACTTTTCTTTGGCAGGGGCAGAAGGACTTGAACCCTCGGCACGCGGTT
>CAZDQE010000049.1:0-17929 GCA_964507395.1 uncultured Eubacteriales bacterium
CTGAACGAACTGTGTGACCGGGGCCCTTGGGGGCGATCATGATAACATTTACATCTTTCGGGGGTTTGATACAACCGAAGTGAATGTTAAAGCCATGTGCAAAAGCAAGAGTTTTACCTGCTGTAAGGTTGGGCTCAATGCTTTCTTTATAAAGCTTTGCCTGTTTTTCGTCGTTAATGAGAATCATGATAATGTCTGCTACCTTTACTGCCTCAGCACTTGTCATAACCTTTACGCCCTGACTTTCAGCCTTTGCCCAGCTTTTTGAGCCTTCGTAAAGACCTACAACTACATCAACACCGCTGTCTTTCAGGTTCAGAGCGTGTGCGTGTCCCTGTGAGCCGTAGCCGATGATTGCCACTGTTTTGCCTGAAAGCTTCTCTAAATTACAATCCTGTTCATAAAAAATTCTTGCCATAATCAATTACCTCTTTCTTAGTATTATTATAAATTTATTGTCTGACGGATAGTTGTACTTCCCTTTTCAAGGGACACACTGCCTGTACGGCAGATTTCAAGAATTGTGTAGTCCCTCATCAGATTGATGAAATCATCAATTCTTCTTGTTGTGTCAGCAAGGCGGTACATTATATATTCCTTTGAATAATCTACCGTTACTGCACCGAATGCCTCAGCGGCATTGCGGATATCATCACGAAACCTTGTTTCGTTTTTCATCTTGATAAGAAGCATTTCACAGCTTACTGAATTATCCTCTGTAAATTCCTTTATGGAACAAACATCAGGTAATTTATAAAGTTGATTGATAAGCTGTCTCTTTGCTGTTTCCTCGCCGCCGAAAACTACGGTAATGCGTGAAAACTCGCTTGTTTCCGTTTCACTTACAGTAAGAGCGTTAATGTTGAACTGACGGCGGCGGAACATACTCGTCACTCTGTTGAGCACACCGAACTGATTTCGCACCAGAACCGCTATGGTATATCTGTTCATTCCTTCCCCTCCAATTCAACAATAATATCATCCATACTGCCTCCCGGCGGAAGCATGGGAAGAACGAACTCGTCCTTATCAATTTTGCAATCAATAACATAGGGACCTTCACATTCAAAAGCCTTTGAAAGTGCGTTATCCAATTCTTCTGCTGTGGATACTTTTTCGCCGTCTGCACCGAAAGCACGGGCAAGAGCAGTGAAATCTGTTTTTCTGCCTAAGACGGTATTGGAATAATGCTTATTATAAAACAATGTCTGCCACTGCCTTACCATGCCGAGAACGCCGTTGTTCATAATAAGAATTACCATCGGAACATTATAAGTCACTGCCGTTGCAAGCTCCTGCAAGCACATTCCGAAGCTTCCGTCACCTGTTATGAGCACGCTTCTTTCACCTGTTCCGAATGCCGCGCCAACTGCCGCACCCATGCCGAAGCCCATTGTTCCGAGACCGCCGCTTGAAACAAATTTACGGGGATTTCTGAAGAACAGATTCTGTGCCGACCACATCTGATGCTGTCCTACATCCGTACAGACTGCGGTATTCTCTCCGAGATGCCTGTTGAGAGTTAAAATTGCTCTGCGGGGTGTCAGGGCTTCTCTGTTGTCCGTGTACCTTTCCTCTTCCTTACGGAAAGAATCCACCTTCGACATCCAGTCTGCTTTCTTGCTTTCCTTCAACAACGGCAGAAGCTTCCGAAGAGTCAGCTTCACGTCGCCGCGAAGTGAGCATGATTCTTTTACGGTTTTTGAAAGCTCTGAGCCGTCTACATCAATGTGTACGATTTTTGCACCTGTTGCGAATTTTTCACGGTTACCCGTAACTCTGTCGTTAAAACGCACGCCGAGAGAAATGATAAGGTCTGCGTTATGCATCGCCATGGACGAAGCGTAATGGCCGTGCATTCCCTGCATACCTAAAAACCTCGGATGGTCTGTAGGAACACCCGACAAGCCCATAAGAGAACAGCCCACAGGAGCGTCTATCTTATCAGCAAGAGCTAACATTTCAGCCTGTGCCTCTGAGGTTATAAGACCTCCGCCGAAATAAACATAAGGTCTTTCCGCAGCATTTATACGTTTTGCCGCCTCTTCAACGCGGACATCCTTTGCAGCCTTCGGCTCCTCCTTTTCGGCAGGAGTCTGCATTTCGTATTCACATTTTGCAATCTGAACATCCTTTGGAACATCAATGAGTACAGGTCCCGGTCTGCCCGATTTTGCAAGTGCGAACGCTTCGCGAATTGTATCAGCAAGCTCTTCGACAGAGCTTACAAAGTAATTATGCTTTGTTATAGGCAATGTGACACCTGTAATGTCTATTTCCTGAAAGCTGTCAGTACCTATCTGTGTTGTCGGAACGTTTCCGCAGATAGCAACCATGGGAATCGAGTCAAGATAAGCCGTTGCAATGCCCGTTACAAGGTTTGTAGCACCCGGTCCTGAGGTTGAAATCACAACTCCTACCTTGCCTGTCGTTCTTGCGTAACCGTCAGCGGCATGGGTTGCACCCTGCTCATGGGCAGTGAGTATATGATTTATTTCCTGACTGTGTGTATAAAGACTGTCGTATACATTTAAGATTTGTCCTCCCGGATAGCCGAAAACTGTATCGCAGCCTTGTTCAATTAAAGTTTTTACAAGTATATCTGCACCTGAAAGGAGCATTTTTTTCACTCCCTTTTAAGATTTTTGACAATAAATTCTCCGCACTCTGTGCATCCGACCTGTGTTTTGCCCTCACTCATAATGTCGGCAGTACGAAGGTCAGCATCAAGAAAAGCTGAAACGGCATTTTCAATTGCATCTGCTTCCTTTGGCATATCAAAGCTGTATCTGAGCATCATTGCGGCAGAGAGGATCGTGCCGATGGGGTTTGCGATGTCTTTGCCTGCAATGTCGGGAGCTGAACCGTGAATAGGCTCATAAAGTCCCAGAGAAGTTGCGCCGAGGCTTGATGAGGGAATCATACCGATTGAGCCTGTAATCATTGATGCTTCGTCTGAAAGAATGTCACCGAACATGTTCTCCGTTACGACAACATCAAACTGTGCAGGATTTTTCACAATCTGCATTGCACAGTTATCAACAAGCATATCGGAAAGCTCAACATCAGGGTATTCCTCTGCCAGACGGTGCATGACCTTTTTCCACAGACGGCTTGAATCAAGAACATTACTCTTTTCTACTGAACAAAGCTTTTTGCTTCTCTTTCTTGCAGTTTCAAAACCGATTCTGCCGATTCTTTCGATTTCTGCTTCAGAGTAAGAAAGAACATCTGTCGCAGTATCGCCTTCTGTTTTATGCTCACCGAAATAAATTCCGCCGATAAGCTCTCTGACAATTATAAAATCAATGCCTTTTTCTACGATTTCTTTTTTAAGGGGTGATGCTTCAGCAAGCTGTTTCCATATTTTTGCAGGACGGTTATTGGAATAAACCGACATTCCTGCACGAAGTCGGAGCAAACCTTTTTCAGGTCTTTTGTCGCCCGGAACATTGTTCCATTTTTCTCCGCCTACCGCACCTAAAAGCACACTGTCTGAGGAAAGACATTTTTCAAGCTCGCTTTCAGGGAGAGGGTCGCCGTATTTATCAATAGCGCATCCGCCCATGTCCACATCGGTGTAGTTAAATGTGTGACCGTAAAGCTCTGCAACCTTATCGAGAACCTTCAGTGCCTGAGCTACGATTTCGGGACCTATTCCGTCACCGCGGATAACTGCAATATTTTTAGTCATTTTCTTCGCCTTCTTTCAGTGATCTGAGAAGTCCGCCGCTTCTGATAATATTCTGAATAAATTCGGGGAAGGGCTGTGCCTTATATGTTTTGCCTGTTGTAATGTCTGTGATAACACCTGTATCAAAATCAACCTTGACTTCATCGTTTGCCTGAATTTCCTCTGCCGCTTCTTCACATTCAAGAATGGGAAGTCCGATGTTTATTGCGTTTCGATAAAAAATTCTCGCAAAGCTTTTTGCGATTACACAGCCTGTACCGCAGGTTTTTATAACAAGGGGTGCATGTTCACGTGATGAGCCGCAGCCGAAATTCCAGCCTGCAACCATAACGTCACCCGCTTTCACATTTTTCACAAACTCTGTGTCAATGTCCTCCATGCAGTGGAGCGAAAGCTCTTTTGCATCGGGAGTGTTCAGATATCTTGCAGGAATAATAACATCTGTATCAACATTGTCGGGATATTTGAAAACCTTACCTTGTGTATTCATTTTTATGCCTCCTCGTACTCTGTAATAAAGCCTGTCAACGCACTTTGAGCGGCAGTGTGGGGAGATGCAAGATAAACTTCACTCTGAACGTGTCCCATCCTGCCGACAAAATTTCTGTTTGTTGTAGCAATACATTTTTCGCCTGCCGCAAGAATTCCCATGTAGCCGCCAAGACAGGGACCGCATGTAGGCGTTGAAACGATTGCACCCGCATCAATGAAAGCCGTGTACCAACCTCTTTCAACACATTCGCGGAGTATCTGCATTGTACCGGGGATAATGATACATCTGATACCGTCTGCAACTTTCTTGCCGTTCAGAATCTTGTAAGCCGCTTCCATATCTTCCATTCTGCCGTTTGTACATGAGCCGATTACAACCTGATCGATTTTTATATCATGAAGCTCGCTTGCAGGATGTGTGTTTTCGGGAAGATGAGGACAAGCCACAACAGGTACGAGCTCGCTTAAATCAATATCAATCGTCTTTTCGTATTCTGCATCATCGTCTGCTTCAAAGATAAGAGGCTCTCTTTCGCATCTGCCCTTCATGTATTCTTTTGTCACGTCGTCAACAGGGAAAATGCCGTTTTTTGCACCTGCTTCAATTGCCATATTGCAAATGCAGAGTCTGTCATCCATTGAAAGATTTTTTACACCCTCGCCTGTAAACTCCATGCTTTTGTAAAGTGCGCCGTCAACACCTATCATTCCGATAATTGTGAGAATCACATCTTTACCGCTGCAGTTTGAGGGCAGCTTTCCTTTAAGATTAAACTTAATTGCTGAGGGCACTTTGAACCAAGCCATACCTGTTGCCATACCAGCCGCCATATCGGTCGAGCCTACACCTGTTGAGAAAGCACCGAGAGCACCGTAGGTACAAGTGTGGCTGTCCGCGCCGATAATACAATCGCCTGCAGTTACGACACCCTGTTCGGGGAGAAGTGCATGCTCAATGCCCATTTTGCCCACGTCATAAAAATGACTGACACAATGAGAACACGCAAATTCACGGCATGTTTTTGACTGTTCAGCCGCCTTTATATCTTTGTTGGGAACAAAGTGGTCAAGGACGATTGCCACTCTGTCTTTATCGAAAACCTTCTCAAATCCCGCTTTTTTAAACTCGTTTACTGCTACGGGAGTTGTAATATCGTTACCGAGGACAATATCAAGCTTTGCGTTTATGAGCTGTCCTGCTGTCACGCTTTCAAGTCCTGCATGGTAAGCCAGAATTTTTTGTGTCATCGTCATTCCCATTATTCAACATCTCCTTTTGTCATGTTACAGAATGCACTTAAAAGTGCTTTTGTGCTTGCCTTGACAACGTCAGTGTCCGTTCCTGCGCCCCAGAACATTTCGCCGTTTTCAGTTTCAAGACCTATATAAGATGCGGCAACACTGTGTGAGCCCTGTCCCTGCATACTGTGCTGAGTGAAAACCTGTAAAGTATATTCTTTTCCCGTGTATGCTTTGAGAGCATTATTGACCGCACTGAGATGTCCGTTGCCCTCTGCTTCAAGCTCTGTTTCTTCTCCGTTTTCAGAGAAGGTGATTTCAATTTTCACTGTATCGTTTTCACGCATGAAATCAAAATAAGATATTGAAATCGGAGTTTCTGTATAAAGATAGTTTTCTTTGAAGATTTCAAAAACCTCATCTGCTTTAAGCTCTCTGTGTTCTGAGTCTGAAATATGCTTACAGAGATAGCTCAAATTCTCGCCCATACCCTTGGGAAGAATGTAGCCGTAATTCTGCTCAATAATGTAACCGATACCGCCCTTGCCGCTCTGAGAATTTACGCGGATAACGTCAGCGTCATAGGTTCTGCTGATATCATGGGGGTCAATGGGAATATACGGAACATTCCACTGATGCTGTTTCTTTTTCTGTCTGAATTTCATGCCCTTTGCGATTGCATCCTGATGGCTGCCTGAAAAAGCGGCAAAAACAAGAGAACCTGCATAGGGTGAACGCTCATAAACGTGCATTCTTGTACATCTCTCGTATGTTTCGACAAGTCTCGGCATATCTGACAAATCGAGCTTGGGGTCAACGCCGTGAGAATACATGTTCATTGCAAGTGTTACAATGTCAACGTTACCTGTTCTCTCACCGTTGCCGAAAAGTGTTCCTTCAACTCTGTCTGCGCCTGCAAGCAGTGCCAGCTCTGTGTCTGCAACGCCTGTACCGCGGTCATTGTGAGGATGAAGCGAAACTGTAACATGCTCTCTGTATTTCAGGTTTTCGCTCATGTATTCAACCTGACTTGCGTAAACGTGAGGCAGGCTCATTTCAACAGTTACGGGAAGATTTATAATAACATTATTGTCTTCACTCGGCTCAAGCACATCAAGAACCGCATTGCAGACCTCAAGTGCATATTCTGGCTCAGTTCCCGTGAAAGATTCGGGAGAATACTCAAAGCGGAAATTGCCTTCATATTCGCTTGCTAATTTCTTCACAAGCTTTGCACCGTCAACTGCGATTTTCTTTATTTCTTCCTTTGATTTTTTGAAAACCTGTTCTCTCTGCGCAACGCTGACCGAATTATAGAAATGAATGATCGCACAAGGAGCACCCTTACATGCATCAAATGTTTTTCTGATAATATGTTCACGGCACTGAGTCAGCACCTGAACGGTAACATCTTCGGGAATCATATGCCCGTCAATAAGCGTTCTCAGAAATTCGTATTCCGTTTCGCTTGCAGCAGGAAAACCTACTTCGATTTCTTTAAAGCCCACCTCTAAAAGAAGCTTATAGTATTCAAGCTTTTCTTCAAGGCTCATAGGAATTACAAGGCTCTGGTTTCCGTCACGCATATCAACGCTGCACCATACGGGCGGTTTTTCGATATGGTCACGATTTACCCATTTATTATATTTTTTATCTACGGGAAAATATCCCACTCGGTATTTACTTGAATCCATCATGTTTTTTACTCCTTTTCTGCTACTACTTCAACTTCAACCAAAGCGCCTTTCGGAAGCTCTTTCACTGCTACGCATGAGCGCGCAGGCTTACCTGTAAAATATTCTGCATAAACTGCATTGAACTCTGCAAAGTCTGACATGTTGCTGAGAAAGCACACTGTCTTGACTGCCTTTTCCAAAGAGGAATCCGAAGCCTTCAGCACCGCTTCAAGATTTTTGCAGACTCTGTGCGTCTGTTCAGTAATGTTATCTCCTTCAAGCAAGCCTGTTTCGGGATTCAGAGGAATCTGTCCCGATGTGAAAACAAGATTACCTGCCGAAACTGCCTGAGAATAGGGACCTATCGCCTCAGGGGCATTTTTGGTGTGTATTTTCTGACTCATAACAATTTACTCCTTCTATTCAACAAGTTTAAAGCCTTCGCTCTGAAGCGCCTGTTTTATTTCCATAACGTGGTCATAATTTCGTGTTTCCATTACAATTCTCAGGTAACAGCCGTTTACACTTTCGGTACTTCCTGCTCTTTCATGGTGAACGCCTGTGACATTACCGCCGCAGTCTGCAATGATTCTCGAAACATCCTTAAGCTGACCCGGTTTATCCATAAGTTCAAGCAGAAGACTTGATGAACGGCCCGATTTCATAAGACCTCTGTCAATCACCCTCGAAAGGCTTGTAACGTCAATGTTTCCGCCCGATACGATTGCAACAACTTTTTTGTCTTTCAGGTCAAATTTACCAAACATAACCGCCGCAACCGCTGCTGCGCCTGCGCCCTCTGCAATCATCTTCTGCTTTTCGATGAGAGCAAGTATTGCGCTTGCAACCTCGTCATCGGTGACAAGTGCTATCTCGTCCACATATTCCCTGACAAAATTATATGTGTTTTCGCCCGGCTGTTTTACGGCAATACCGTCTGCGATAGTCGAAACAGACTGAAGACATTCAACTTTACCGCACTTGATTGAGTTATACATACTCGGAGCTCCTGCAACCTGAACTCCGTAGACTTTTACGGAAGGTCTTATCTGCTTGACAGTGTAGGCGATGCCCGAAATAAGTCCGCCACCGCCGACGGGAACTACAATGGCATCTACATTATCAAGCTCACTGAGAACCTCGAGAGCAATCGTTCCCTGACCTGCTATAACATTCTCGTCATCAAAGGGATGCACGAAGGTGTAGCCTTCACTCTCCTTCAGTTCAAGTGCTTTCTTGTAGGCATCGTCATAACAGCCTTCCGCAAGACAAACATCAGCACCGTAGCCTTTTGTTGCTTCTACCTTTGAAATCGGTGCAGTATCAGGCAGACAAATCAGAGATTTTATTCCGCTTTTGGTTGCCGCCAACGCAACACCCTGTGCATGATTTCCTGCAGAACAGGCAATTACACCTTTTTTCTTTTCTTCCTCTGACAGCATTGCGATTTTATATGCTGAGCCGCGGACCTTGAAAGAACCTGTAATCTGTAGGTTTTCGGGCTTCAGATACAGCTCACAATCATCAGCTACACCGTAGGCTCTTACCAGATTTGTTTCACGGATAATGTTCTTCAACACCGTCTGTGCGTTAAAAACTTTGTCGAGAGATAACATTTTCATTCCACCTTTCCGTTTGTTCATGTTTATGCTTCAAGGCAAAACAAAAACCGCCTCAAAGCTTTTAATTGCTTTGAGACGGGTGAAAATACAAAATTTACACTCGCGGTACCACTCAAATTGCGGATAAACAATCCGCCACCTCTTCGAAGTCAATCAACCTCTATGCACTGACGTAGCATTCACGGGAAGAGCCTACTGGGTGTCAAGCCTTTGGGACTTCCGGCTCGGAAGTGATAGGAATTTCTACTGCATTTTATCGGGATCACACCATCCCCGACTCTCTGTGAAACTGACTTATAGATTCCGTCTTCGTCTCAGCCTTTAAGGTTTTCGAAGTCAATCAACCTCTATGCACTAACGTAGCATACACGTGTCACCCTACACACTTTCGCTTCAGGCTTCCTGCTCAGAAGGGAGAGGAGCAAGCTCTATATATACCGATTCACACCAGCCATCGGCTCTCTGAGATACATCTGTCTTGACCATTCTTCGTCATCGCTTTCACTATATTCAATTTCCTATATTTTACTCCTTTAAAGCGATGGTGTCAACAACATTTTTGTAAAATTTCTCACTGTATTTTTAATTTTATTTGTATAAAATGTCAAAAAGCATTCTTGTCCTTTGCATTTGACTTCGTATTGCCTGTATGGTATACTTTTGTAAAAGCATATAAACTGAGGTGTCCGATTATGAAAGATAGAGATTATTTCCTGAAAAAAGCAGAAGAAAACATGCCCCGTCTTTATTTCAGAAAGCTCATCCCCGATATAAAAAGCTTTTCCGCCGAAAGCGGTGACAGTATTTTACTTGACTTCGGGGAGCATGGCGTAGGGCATTTTTCTTTCAGTTTTGACAACCTTGATGACTTTATAGATGCACCTGTTCGCCTTGTAATCAAATTCGGGGAGGATTTGCAGGAAATAAACAGAGATTTTTCTACATACGAACCGGGGTTGTCAAAAACATGGCTTCAGGAAGAAATACTTAATCTTGACTTTCCGCAAAATGTCAAAATGCCGAGAAGATACAGCTGCAGGTACATAAAAATCAAAGTAGATTTCACACCGAAGCCGATTAAACTTTTTGATTTCTGCTTTACCGCATCAACAAGCGCTGACACATCATGCCTTGAAAGTGCAGAAACCGACGATGCCCTGCTCAGAAAAATCGACATGGTTGCGACAAATACTCTCAAAGAATGTATGCAAGCCTTTTTCGAGGACGGTCCCAAGCGTGACCGCCGTCTTTGGATAGGCGACCTTCGGCTGGAAGCACTGACCGATTACTACACGTTCAACAACCTTGAAATAGTCAGAAGATGTTTGTATCTCTTCGCCGCAGGAGATCCGGATGATATCGGTTTTCTTCCCTCATACGTTTATGAAACACCCTGTTATTTTTCAGGACGGGCACACATTGCCGACTACGGACTTCTGTATGTAGTTACAGTGTGCGATTATTACGAGCATACAGGCGATAAGGACACCGTTTTTGACTTGCTTGAAATCTGCAAATCACAGCTTGACAGCTTTGAAAAAATTCTTGACCAAAACATGATCGTCACACCGCAGAAGGGATGGTTTTCATTTATCGACTGGTGTCCTGAGCTTAAATCACTGATTGCCTTACAGGGAGTTTACCTTTACACACTTGAGCATTTTTCAAAGCTTTTAAAATCTCTCGGTGACAGTACGAACGAAAAGTATTATGAGCTTCTTTTAAAGGTGCGTGCCGCTTCTGAAAAATATCTGTTTGACGAAAGCAGGCAAATCTTCGCAAACGAACTCGACGGCGGGCAAGTAAGCGTTCATTCACAGGCATGGATGATTCTCGGCGGTGTTATTCATGGCGAAAAAGCAAAAAACATTCTCCTTTCCTGCCTTGAAAACAGTGAAGCAAAACAGCCCTGCACCCCCTATATGCGCCACTATGTGACAGAAGCTATGCTTAAACTCGGAATGAGAAAAGAAGCCGAAGAATATCTGAAAAATTTCTGGGGCGGTATGATTGCTCTCGGCGCTGATACCTTCTGGGAAGCATACGTTCCCGAAGAGCCCGATTTTTCTCCCTACGGTGACAGAGTAATCAACAGTCTCTGCCACGCATGGAGCTGTACACCCTCATATTTTATACGTAAATATGGTTTATAAGAGCAAGACCGCATCTCTTTTTCGAGATGCGGTCTTTTACTTTTATATGTTATCAATTAAAGACTCATAGAAATTGCAGTAGTCACTTCTGCCGTCTGATGTGAATTTCATCGCCTCTCTGGGATGAAGATTGAACTGACCTGTGAACATATACTGCAAATCAAAGCCCCATACAATTCCCTGTTCTTTAAGAGGAATCATATATTTTTCAATAAATTTCAGAATACTGAAAAGATTGTATTTGGGATTTCTGAGGAAGCCGAGAAGAAGCTCAGTCGCACAGTTGCCTGCTCCTCTGCCCATGCCCATGACTGTAGCGTCAAGGAAAGATACACCGTAAGAGAGTGTTTCAATTGTGTTTGCAAAAGCAAGATTCTGATTGTTATGAGCATGGAAGCCGATCTTCTTACCAACCTTTTCTGCTGCGTTGACATACATCGTTGTAAGCTCCGTTGCGTTTTCGGGATAAAGCGAACCGTAGCTGTCAACAAGATATATAACATCAACGCTTGATTCACAGAGCACCTCAAGAGCTCCGTCTATCTGTTCCTTACTTGCCTGTGAAATCGCCATAACATTACAGGAAGTTTCATATCCGAGCTGGTGAAGATGTTCTATCATTTCAATTGCAGAAGGAATCTGATGGATATAGCATGCAACACGCACCATGTCAATAACGCTGTCTTTTTTCGGAAGGAAATCCTTTTTGTAATCGCATCTGCCAACGTCTGCCATAACAGCAATTTTCATATCGGAAATGTTTTCGCCTACGATTGAGCGCAGATCCTCTTCCTTACAGAATTTCCATTTACCGAATTCTTTTTCGTCAAACATTTCTGTGCTTGCTTTGTAACCAAATTCCATATAGTCAATTCCGCTCTTTACGTTTGCCTTGTAAAGCTCTTTTACAAACTCATCGGAAAATTCAAAATTATTGCAAAGTCCTCCGTCACGGATTGTAGCATCGAGAAGCTTTACGTCCTCTCTGACGCTCATTAAGTTACCTTTTCTGAGATTCATACCTTTCAACTCCTGTTCAATATGTACACTATAATACTACCCCGAAAACGGTTTGTCAATACGATTTAGCAATTTTAAGTGCTAAAGTGCCAGATTTCTATATTTTGCACAAAAAAATTGCCTTTATCATAAGATAAAAGCAATGGTTTTGTTTGTTTTATGCGATTTTCCGCAGATGACCGCAAGGGTCATCTCTACGGTGTTGCCATAAGTTTCATTTAATTTTTATTGCACCGCAAACCCAAATTCTTTTATTTATTCTTAAAAAGTTTCATGGAATTTTCAACACGGAAGGAGCAAGCCCCTGCCCTACGATAGGTGTAATCGGTGCGATACAAAATTTGCGCCGCAGGCCCGACATTCTGCATTCTGCACTCAGAAAATTCTCAAGCCCTTCGGATAATGATTTTTTGCTTTTCCGCCGCTGACCTTCACTCCGCCAACAGAGGCATTCTCTGTTGTCACAACCGCCCAGCCGTTTTCACAGTCAGTCGAAAACTCTTCACCGCGAAGATATTTTTTCATTTCCTCGCTGTCAGGAGAAAGTTCAATTTTCCTTTTGAAATTCTCACCCATTGCCATGAAAAACTGATGATGAGGTTTGATGTAATTCTTACATATTTCACCAATCGTCACACCGCAGGCAAATGCGGTGCCTTTTTTTACCTCAAAATCAGGTGTGAAATAAACAGGATTTCCGTTGTACATGATAACTTTTTCTTTCTCATAAGACACCAGCGTGCTGTCAAGGAAATCAAAAACCGATTTATCAATTTTCTCCTGCTTTTTCGGCATTGTTTTTTTGTTTTCAAGCCTTTCGTTTTTATTACGGAGAACCGCCATAAACTGACCTTCACCTTCTGATTTGTGAGGATAAAATCTTCTTGCAAAGGAAATGTTCTCACAGGTGCAGCCATCATAGAAAACTCCGTCTGATGTACGATTTTTAACCTTTTCAGATACGGGGACTATTTCAAACTCAGGATGAGCTGAAAGAAAAGAAGCCACTGTCATTTCATTTTCTTCAAGGGAAAATGTACATGTAGCATACACGATATATCCGCCGTCTTTTAAACATTTCACTGCATTTTCAAGAATTTCCGCCTGTCTTTCGGCACACATTCTGACATTCTGCAGACTCCATTCTTCAATTGCAGTGTCATCTTTTCTGAACATTCCCTCGCCTGAGCAGGGTGCATCAACCATAATCAGGTCAAAGGTTTCGGGAAAAGTTTTTGCAAGACGGTTGGTGTCCATGCAGGTTGTAACGCAGTTTTTAAGACCCAGTCTTTCAATGTTGCCTGTCAGGATTTTACATCTTGACGGAATAATCTCATTTGAAACAAGAAGTCCGTTTTCGCCCAGTTTATTTTTAAGCTGAGTACTTTTTCCGCCGGGAGATGCACACATGTCAAGGATTTTCCAATCTTCTTCAACATCCACACACTCTGCAGGTGCCATTGCACCCGGCTCCTGAATATAAATCATTCCTGCGTGGTGGCAGGGATGATTTCCCGCTTTTTCAAAGTCAAGATAAAATCCGTTTTCAACATAAGGAATTTTCTCTGAGCCGAAAACATTTATTTTTTCAAAATCTTCAAGACTTATTTTTTCTGTATTTACACGAAAACCTTTGACAGGTGTTCCGTTAACTGCATTTATAAAATCTTCGTATTCATCACCGAGCAGTTTTTTCATTCTGTCGGTAAATTCTGACGGTAATTTTTTCATTCTTCCACATTCATCTCCACATAAAGCATGCACATTCCTACAGCTGTCATTGCCGCAGTTTCCGTTCTTAAAATACGGGAGCCTAAGGACACGACTTTTCCGCCGATTTCAAAGGCATTTTCAACCTCACTGTCCTCAAAGCCTCCCTCGGGTCCGATAATAATACCGATTTTCATGCCTGACTTAATTTCCGCAAGGGCTTCTTTTGTTGATGCCATTCCCCTCTCACTCTCGTAAGGTACAAGGAACAAGTCCATTTCTTTTGCTTTTTCAAGAGCCTGTCTGAAAGAAAGCACATCACCGATTTCAGGTATTTTACAACGCTTGCTCTGTTTTGCGGCACTTTCGGAAATCGACTGCCAGCGTGCAACTTTTGACTTCTTTTTCTTATCGTCAAGCTTTACAACGCATCTTTTCATCTCAACAGGATGAATTTTATCTACACCAAGCTCAACTGTTTTCCGGATAATGAACTCCATTTTGTCGCCCTTGGGAAGCGCCTGAAAAAGATGAATTTCCACAGGTAAATCCGTGTTCTGAAAATTTTCTTCCACAATTTCAACTACACAGGTTTCACCGTCAAGGCTTCTTATTTCACACAGATGACTCATGCCGTTTTCACTGACCAAAAGTGTGTCACCTACGTGCATTCTGACCACATTCTTAATGTGGTTGAAATCTGCACCTTCGATATAATAACAATTGCCCACACGGGAATTATCTTCTACAAAAAAGTTAAACATTCTCTGCACCGCCTTCTTTTCAGTAGTATATCAAACTTTTTACTCGTTGACAATAGTTTAAATTATGTGATAAAATATTTTCAAACTAACACGGAGGTGTACTATATGATAATTTTTGACTCTGAAAACAAGGTTTTCAAGCTTGACACTTGTGAGTCTACATATCTTATCGGAATTTACGAAGAAAACTACATTTTAAACTACTATTACGGTGCTCCCATCCCTGAAACATGCGTGGGAGATTTAATTGACAGAAATCCCAACGCATCTTTCAGCCTTTCAAACCCTCACATCGGTGAAAACGGTTTCACTCCCGACTGCGCACCTATGGAATACGGCTGCAACGGTGCTGCTGACTTCAGAGTTTCCGCACTTTCAATCAGAAATGCAAACGGTGACACTACAACCGATATCCGCTATGTAGGACACAAAATTTACAAAGGTAAGCCCTCACTTTCTCCCCTTCCTCATGTCTATGCAAACAACGATGACGAAGCTGACACACTCGATATTTTTGCAGAAGACAAAGTAACAGGCGCAAAAGTCACACTGCGTTATTCTGTTTTTGAAAAAACAGGTGCCATGACAAGAAGCGTTATCATTGAAAACGGCTCTGACAAGGGCATGGATATCAAGCGTGCATTCAGCCTTTGTGTGAATATGCCCGAAATGGACTATGACATGATAACTTTCTATGGCAGACACGCAAAAGAAAGAAGCCGCGAACAGAGAGCTCTCGCACACGGCTTACAGGGAATTCACAGCAAGAGAGGTGCTTCCAGCCACTGTCACAATCCTTTTGTTGCATTCCTCAAACACGGTGCAGGCGAAGAACAGGGCGAGGCTATGGGCTTCAACCTGGTTTACAGCGGTAACTTCTCCGCAGTTGCAGAGTGCGATTTCAACGCAACAACACGCTTTATCATGGGTATCAATCCTGAAGATTTCTCATGGCACTTAGAGCCGAATGAAACCTTCTCAACACCTGAATGTGTTATGGTTTACACAAACAAAGGTCTTGGTGAAATGAGCAGAATTTATCACAGACTTTACAACAACAATTTAGTCCGCGGTAAATACAAACACGAAAAACGTCCCCTGCTTATCAACAGCTGGGAAGCTGCATACTTTGATTTTGACACTGACAAGCTTGTATCTTTCGCTGAAAGAGCAAAAGAGGCAGGCATGGATATGCTTGTTATGGATGACGGTTGGTTCGGTGTGAGAAACAGTGACAACTGTTCTCTCGGCGACTGGTTTGTCAATGAAGAAAAACTTCCGGGCGGTCTTGAGCCGCTTATCGAAAGAGTAAACGCTCTCGGTCTTAAATTCGGTATCTGGTACGAGCCTGAAATGATTTCTCCCGACTCTGACCTTTACCGCGCTCATCCTGACTGGTGCGTTCATGTTGAAGGCAGAGAGCCTATGCTTGGCAGACGTCAGCTTGTTCTTGACGTATCACGCGAAGATGTAAGGGACAACATTTTTGGTCAGATGTACTCTGTTCTTTCAAAGCATAAAATCGACTATGTAAAATGGGACTTCAACCGCAACATTTCAGATGCAGGCTCTGCAATTCTGCCTGAGGACAAAAAGCAGGAATTTTTCCACCGTTTCATCTTAGGAACTTATGACCTTATGGACAGATTCACAAAGGCATTCCCCGATATTCTCTTTGAAAACTGCTCAGGCGGCGGCGGTAGATTTGACCCCGGTATGCTCTATTATTCTCCACAGATATGGGCAAGTGACCAGACCGACCCCATTGAAAGACTTACAATTCAGTTCGGCACATCAATCTGCTATCCTGCTTCGACCATGGGCGCACACGTTTCTGCATGCGACAGAACAGGCTATGAAACAAAGGGTGATGTGGCACTCTGGGGAACATTCGGCTATGAGCTTGACCCCAACAAATTGACTGATGATGAAAAGGCTCTTGTTAAAGAACAGGTCAAGGAATATCACAAATATTATGACCTTATCCATTACGGCGACCTTTACAGACTCATTGACCCCTATTTCAACCATTTCAGATGTGCATGGTCATTCGTGTCACCTGACAAGACGGAGGTTCTGACAACTGCAGTTACAATGCGTTATGACAGGGATATGCCCACATTTATTCTGAAACTCCGCGGTCTTGACCCTGAGAAGAAATATGTTAACGAAGAAACAGGAAAAGTTTATTCAGGTGCATTCCTTATGAACGCAGGTATCAACCTGACAAACAAACAGAACCGTGACGGCGAAAGCATAAAATTCTATTTTAAAGCACAGTAAAAAATACCCACCGTGTCATCCTTGAGCGTATGCGAAGGAACTCGGTGGGTATTTTAGTGCAGAATGCAGAGTGCAAAATGCAAAATTTCTGGAGCGATTATATCAATGTTACCGGTGGTTTCATCGTAGGGGACGGGTTGCCCGTCCCGTCTGAAATTTTCATTAAACCCTTCGTACGACATAATAGTCGCCTCTACGATGTTAAGGTAGTTTTCAGGTAATTTCTCACGTTCTGAGAGTAATTCTCTGACTTTCGGGTTGTGTTTTTTGTCCCGAAATGATAGAATTTAATCAGCAAAGGAGATGATTCTATGGAGAAAAAGACTTTAGGTTCATTTATTGCCGTACTGAGAAAATCACGTGGCATGACACAGAAAGAACTTGCTGAAAAATTAGGAGTTTCCGACAAAACAATCAGCCATTGGGAGCGTGACGAAAATTCACCCGACATCAGCATGATTCCTGTTATTGCGGAAATTTTCGATGTGACGTGTGATGAACTTTTAAAAGGAGAAAAAATCAAAAATACAAATGAATCTTTTCCTGAAAACAATCAAAAGCAACTGAAATATCTTCTTGAAAAAAGTTATTCAAAATTCCGTACACAATGTCTTATCTTAACAGGTGTAGCTTTGATTGGTTTTGTTTTTGCCTTTCTTGCTTATTGGGAGTGGGCATGGAATTTTTCTCTCGTTAACCTCATATTCTTCATTGGGTCTGTTTTTGGACTTGTAATTTTTAAAATTCAGAATAAAACTGCAATTTATACAGAAAACATTGACGATGAACTCACTGAAAAATATCAGAAAAAATCAAGAGAAATTTTCTGGTATTCGATTTTAATTAATGTAATGCTCCAGTGTGCTACATTCAATTATGGTGGCTTTATACTATCTCCTATAGTCGGAAGTATATTTTATTTGATTTTAAGATTAACAAAGCAAATAACCTTTAAATCAAAGGGACAGATAATTGAAAAAAACATTGTGAAAACCGTGTCTGTCGTTTTAATACTTATACTTTCCTTTTCGTTTTTATTTTTTGAAGTTCCTGAAATTATCTCCGCAATAAAAACTCCCCCATCTGTGCATTTTGAAAACATGGAGGAACTTAAAAGTTTCATGGAAACAGAAAAGCCGTTACCTGAATATGCTTCGGGTGACAGAGGAACAAACACAGCGAACACTATAGACTACAAAAACGGCGAGTATGTGTGGCAATGTTACGGAGATTCAGAAGAAGAAATTATAATTGAATTTGTCTGGCGTAATAATGA
>CAZDQE010000050.1:0-17061 GCA_964507395.1 uncultured Eubacteriales bacterium
ACTGCTTCACCGACAACGTTAAGGATTGACTTTTCATCGCCTGTGATGTAGTGGAAACCGCCTTCAAAAGTAAGGCTGTTAAGCACCCAGATAATAATGCTTGATGCAAGGATAACAGTACCTGCACGTTTGATAAATGACCAGCCGCGTTCCCATGTTGCTCTTAAAACGTTTGATGCAACGGGAGCGTGGTAAGAAGGAAGCTCCATAACAAAGGGAGCAGGGTCGCCTGCGAAGGGTTTTGTTTTCTTAAGAAGGATACCTGAAACGATAACTGCTGCAACACCGATAAAGTAAGCTGCTGTTGCAATTAAAGAACTTCCGCCGAACACAGCACCCGCAATAAGGCCTACAATTGGCATTTTCGCACCGCAGGGAATGAAGCATGTAGTCATAATTGTCATCTTCCTGTCACGGTCCTGTTCGATCGTACGTGAAGCCATAACACCGGGAACACCGCAGCCTGATGCGATAAGCATAGGAATGAAGCTCTTGCCTGAAAGTCCGAATTTTCTGAAAACTCTGTCCATAATGAATGCGACACGAGCCATATATCCGCAGTCTTCAAGAAGTGAAAGAAGAAGGAAGAGAATAAGCATCTGAGGAACAAATCCGAGAACAGCGCCTACACCGCCTACAATACCGTCCTGAATAAGGCTGTAAAGCCATTCTGCAATAAAGGGAGTTCCGTCTGCTGAAAGGAGAACTTTGTCAAGAAGTTCAGGAACACTTATCCAGTTTGCCATAAATGCAGGAAGGTCTCCTGCACTTGCACATTCTGCAAACGAACCGAACAAGCCGTCATTCATGAACACAACTGTCCAGTCACCGACTGTACCGATCGAAAGAGTGTAAACAAGCCACATTACAAGAACAAATATGGGAAGTGCTAAAAATCTGTTTGTAACGATTCTGTCGATTTTATCTGATGTAGAGAGCTTTCCTGCACTCTTTTTCTTGTAACTGCCTTTCATCAGCTGAGCGATATAAACATATCTTTCGTTTGTTATAATGCTTTCTGCATCGTCATCAAGCTCAGTTTCAACTGCAGTAATATCATCTTCAATGTGATCAAGAACGCTCTTTTCAAGCTTAAGCTGTTCAAGAACCTTGTTGTCGCGTTCAAAAATCTTGATAGCATACCATCTCTGCTGTGACTCAGGCATGTTATGTACTGCTGCTTCTTCAATATGCGCAAGTGCGTGCTCAACTGTACCTGAGAAAGTGTGCATGGGAACTGATTTTCCGCTTTTTGCAGCTTCAATTGCGGCTTCTGCAGCAGCCATTGTTCCGTCGCCTTTGAGCGCAGAAAGCTCAACGACCTTACAGCCAAGCTCACGGCTGAGCTCTGCAATATTGATCTTATCTCCGTTCTTTCTGACAATATCCATCATGTTGATTGCAACAACAACAGGAATACCAAGCTCCATAAGCTGTGTTGTCAGATAAAGGTTTCTTTCAAGATTTGTACCGTCAACAATGTTGAGGATCGCATCCGGACGTTCTGTAATAAGATAGTTTCTTGCAACAACTTCTTCAAGAGTATAGGGTGAAAGTGAGTAAATACCGGGAAGGTCTGTAATAACTACTCCGTCATGTTTCTTCAGTTTACCCTCTTTTTTCTCAACAGTAACTCCGGGCCAGTTTCCAACATACTGATTAGCACCTGTAAGAGCGTTAAACAATGTTGTTTTACCACAGTTGGGGTTACCTGCAAGAGCAATTTTATAATTCATCTTACATTTTCCTTTCCGGTTAGCAACAACTAACCACTGATTTTTTAAAAACAGGGGAATTTATCCCCGATTATTTATTCAACCTCAATCATTTCAGCATCAGCCTTACGGATTGAAAGCTCATAACCGCGCACTGTAACTTCGATAGGGTCTCCGAGAGGTGCTACCTTGCGGACATAAACTTCAGCTCCCTTAGTAATACCCATATCCATGATACGGCGTTTTACGGGACCGTCACCGTGAAGCTTTACAACCTTAACAGTATCACCGATTTTTACCTGCTTCAATGTGTTCATTTGTTTTCCTCCTCATATCATTATTTTTTGTGCCATTTCTTTACTTATAGCAACACGTGCTTCCTTAACATTAACAATAAGGTTTCCGCCGACAGTGTTAACAACAGTAACACCGCCGCCCGCAACAAAGCCTAAATTTTCAAGATGTTTTTTCACTTCGGGACTTCCGCCCACTCTTTTGATGATGTTTTCCTCACCCACATTTGCAAACGTAAGAGGTAACATTTCCAATCATCCCTTTATATAAACGCTTAAATTACCCGTTGGTTAGCAAAAGCTAACCTCTTATATATGATAATAAAAACTATGCAAAAAGTCAATGTTTTTTGACTTTATTTTTAATTTTCGTCATATTGCCATTTAGTTAGTTTTTACTAACCGAACTTTTTATAAATATATACAAAAATCCCGAAGAAAACTCTTCGGGATTGCTCCTGACACCGATTTTTTATATTTTCATAATTCCGAAAGCATCGAGAACTGATGAAACAAGAATAAGTACGATAAAGACGGGTGCTACATATTTTATAACAATTGTGAAAAGTGTTTTTGCCTTGAATTCTCCGCCGATTTCCATTTCCTCGATAAGTGCTTTAGGTTTAAGAATATATCCTACGAAGATACATGTGAGAAGTGCAACAATAGGCATAAGCACACTGTTACTTATGAAATCAAAAAAATCAAGGAAAGCCATGCCGAACACCGTCACATCACTGAGAGAGCCGTAGCCGAGAGCTGAGGGAACACCGAGAATAATACAACCGACAAACACAACGAGGCATGTAACCTTTCTGCCCCAACCAAGCTTGTCCCTTACGATTGAAACAACTGTTTCCATAAGAGAAATCGAAGATGTAAGTGCCGCAAAGAGAACAAGAAGGAAGAATACAATACCTATAACAGTGCCACCCTTCATTGCTTCAAAAACCTTGGGGAGAGTAACAAACATAAGTCCGGGGCCTTTTCCGAGAGCATCCTTATCTCCGCCTGAGAATGAGAACACGGCAGGGATAACCATAAGACCTGCAAGGAAAGCAATACCTGTGTCGAAAATTTCGATCTGTCTTACTGAGGATTCAAGACGAACATCCTTCTTCATATAAGAGCCGTATGTTATCATAATACCCATCGCAAGTGACATCGAATAGAAAAGCTGTCCCATTGCGGCAAGGAATGTGTTGACCGAAAGGTCTTTGAAGTTAGGTGTTAAATAGTATTTAACACCTTCCATCGCGCCGGGCAATGTCATCGAATAAATTGCGACGAAAATTGTAAGGATAACGAGAACAGGCATCATTACCTTGCTTACCTTTTCAATACCCTTTTCAACACCGAAAAGAACAACAAGAGCTGTAAGACCGAGATAAATCAGGAACCAGCCTATCGGTTCAACAGGCTGAGAAATAAACGAATCAAAATATCCGTCACCTGCAGCATCTGCCGCACCGCCTGAAATAAACACATAAAGATATTTTGAAACCCAACCGCCGATTACCGAATAGTACGGTAAAATAATTACGGGAACGAGAGCTGCCAGCCACCCTACAAATGAAAATCTTTTATCGAGCTGCTTGAATGCACCGATGGCACTCTGTCCTGTCTTTCTGCCGATTGCAATTTCAGCACACATAAGAGCGAAACCAAAGGTTACTGCGAGAATAATATATACAAGCAGGAAAATACCTCCGCCGTATTTAGCAGCGAGATAGGGGAAACGCCAGATATTGCCGAGACCTACTGCAGAACCTGCTGCAGCAAGAACGAAACCGATCTTACCCGTAAAGCTGCTTCTTTTTTCAGCCATGTTTTATTACCTCCTGAGAGTTATTTCCTACATTATATCAACAAAATGTTTTTCCGTCAATGTTTATTAAAAAATCATTCATAAAAAAGGCAGGCGTTTCCGCCTGCCCGAAAGCTAAAATCCACTACTTAAGCTGAACGATAGTAACACCGTTTTCGCCCTCGCCGTAAACACCGAGTCTATAGCTTTTAATAAAAGAATTACCCTTAAGATACTGCTGAACGGCACTTCTCAGCACACCTGTTCCCTTACCGTGAACAATCGTAAATTCCGTGATTCCGAGACGGTATGCAGTATCAATATATCTGTCGAGAGTCATAATTGCCTCGTCTGCCGTCATACCTCTCAGGTCAACCTTCGTTTCAGCCTTGGCAGTGCTTCTCGCTTCAAAGTTTGAGCTGTTGTTTCTTTTCGGAGCAGCTTTCTTTGTCACCTGTTTTTCTACAAGTCTTAAATCAGAAATGTGAACACGTGTTTTTATTGCACCTGCCACAACACCCACTTCACCTTTTTTATCAGGAAGAGATGTAACCTCAGCCTGTTTCGCAAGGCTTGCAATTATAACGCTGTCTCCGATTTTCAGTTCTCTCGGTAAAACATAATCATCATCTTCGGCAAGATTCATTACAGGATCTGCCGCACTGTCAAGGGCTTCCATTCCCTTTTTCATTGCTGAACGGGCACGTCGCGCAAGCTCCTCGGCGTTCTTTGTTTTCTTCTGTTCTTTCTTAAGCTTGTCTATTTCCGCGAGAAGTGCATAAGATTCACGTCTTGCACCGTCAACGATTCTCGCCGCCTCGCCTCTCGCTTTTTCCATTTCTTTTTCGCGGAGAGATGCCATTTCTTCCTTCTTTTTTTCAGCCTCGGCCTTCAATCGTTGGGCGTCTGCCAGAATTTCCGATGCCTTTTCACGCTCTTCCTCCATGGCTTTCCTTGTAATTTCGAGCTTGTCATATACATCTTCAAAGCGTGTGCTTTCAGTATCGACAAGTTCTTTTGCTCTCTCTACAACATCTCCGCTCATGCCAAGTCTTTCAGAAATTGCAAAAGCATTTGACTTGCCCGGAACGCCGATAAGAAGCTTATAAGTAGGTCTGAGTGTAGATACATCAAACTCACACGAGCCGTTTTCAACGCGCGGAGTATCAACTGCATAGGATTTAAGCTCGGCATAGTGAGTCGTTGCGCCGACTTTTGCACCCAGAAGATGTAATTTTTCAAGAATTGAGGTTGCAAGTGCCGCACCCTCAATCGGGTCAGTACCTGCGCCTAATTCATCAATAAGTACAAGGCTTTTTCCGTCAGCGATTTTCAGAATTTCAATAATATTCGTCATGTGTGCACTGAAAGTTGAAAGGGACTGCTCAATGCTCTGCTCATCACCGATATCAGCAAGAACACTTTCAAAAACCGAAACACGGCTCCTGTCGGAAACGGGAAGCATAAGTCCGCACATTGCCATAAGCGACATAAGTCCAAGAGTCTTGATTGAAACGGTTTTACCGCCCGTATTGGGGCCCGTTATTACGAGAGTGTCAAAATCTTCGCCAAGTCTGATGTTTACAGGCACCACCTTGTCCTTTGAGATGAGCGGATGACGGGCAGCCTTAAGTTCAATAATTCCCTCGTCATTGAGGATAGGTACGGATGCGTTCATTTTATAAGCCAACTGAGCCTTTGCAAAAATGACATTCAGCTCAACTGCACACTCGTAACTGTTTTTTATTGTGTTTGCAAATTCACCGCACTGAGCAGAAAGCTCTGCAAGAATTCTTTCAATTTCATCTCTTTCCTGCGCCTGCAGAACTTTAATTTCATTGTTTGCTTCAACAACTGCCGCAGGCTCGATAAACACGGTAGCACCTGAAGAAGATGTGTCATGAACAAGACCTGCAATTTCTCCTCTGTGTTCGTTTTTTACAGGAACAACAAATCTGCCGTTACGCATTGTGATAATATTTTCCTGCAAAAATTTCTGATTACCTGAGGAGCGGATAAGCTTATCCAGCTTTTCTCTGATATTCGATTCCTGATTTCTGATTTTTCTTCTTATCGTCTGCAGAAGAGGTGATGCGTTATCGCTGATTTCCTCTTCGGAAATAATTGCGTTTGTAATTGCATCCTCCAAAAATTTATTGGGGCTGAGTGCATTGAAATAAATATCAAGTACGGTTTCAACACCTGAATTCGTACTGCGCCATGTAACGATTGAGCGGATAACATGAAGAACCGATGCAATATCAAGAAGTTCTTTCATATTGAGAACACTGCCTGCATCAGCACGGCTCAGGGCGTTGTTTACATTTTTAAGTCCACCAAAAGCAGGGCCGCCGAAACGGGCAAGAAGCATGTGTGCATCTCTTGTCTGATTGAGAAGTGCTTTTGCCATTTCAAGAGAAGTTTCAGGCTTCAGCGAAAGAGCAACTTCTCCGGCATCGGGGCAGGCAGTATGCTCTGCCAGCATCTCAAGAACCTTAGGCAGTTCAAGGGCATTTAAGTCCCGTTGTCTGAATTTCATGTCCTAAACACCTTACCTTCCTCATATCATGTGATAAAAATCAAGCGTTTTGAAATTTCTCTGCAAAACAGACAAAACATATTTTTCAGTCACATCCGAAAGTGCAGATAAGCTTGATTCATTTAAATTAAAATTAAAAATCTTCTGTCTGTCACTGAGAACGATATATCTTACCGCAGAAACCACACTCATAGGAACCCTAATCCCGAATTTTCCGCATTCCGAGCAGAAAATATTTCCGTTCTGCGTATCGAAAAACATGTATTCATCTTCATATTTTCCGCACCCTTCGCAAGCGACAATATTCGGCATATAACCGCTGAGAGATAAAATTGAAAGCTCAAAAACTGATTTGATAAGCTTTTCGTCCCGCTTCTCATTCATCAGAAGCATAAGCGAATTGAGAACAAGTTTCAGATATTCCTCTGCGTTTTCTTTTTCGGGAGCAAGACATTCGGTGAGCTCTGCAAAATATTGGGCAAGGGCGATTTTCTTAACATCATTCCTTAAATTAAAAAATACTTCCTTCGGCTTTGCAACTTCAATTATGTAAGAGCCCCGTTTTTCAGCAATACCAAGCTCAGAAAAAGCAAAAAGCTGTGTGGCAGCACCTGTGCGTGAGCCGATTTTTTTGGCACCGTAAACATAGGCTCTGACTATACCGAAATCACGAGTGAGAACGGTAACGGTTTTATTCTGTTCGCCCGCGGTTTTCTCTCTGATTATCAGACCGTCTGTGTTCATCTTTATCGGCTTTTTCCTTTCCTTTTTTATCTGTGCAGTAATTGAGATAATCGTCAACCTTTCCGCTGAGTGCAAACTTGTTCCAAAGCATTTCATTTCTGTCCATTTTCTTCGCCTCCTACAAATAATCTTTGCAGAAAGAAGTAAAATAATCAGCGGAAAATTTTTCTTTTATTCATTGTCAAGTCCAAAGTTATGGATAAGTCCCTCTCTGTTTCTCCAGTCTTCCTTAACCTTTACCCAGCACTGAAGATTGATTCTGCAGTCAAAGAATTTTTCCATATCCTCTCTGGCTCTTGTTGAAATAGTTTTAAGAGTTTCACCTTTTTTGCCGATAACCATTCCCTTGTGGCTTTCTTTTTCGCAATAAATAATTGCTTCAATATCAAGCAAATCAGCGTTTTCTCTTTCTCTCATTTTTTCAACGCTTACCGCAATGCCGTGAGGTACTTCTTTATTCATTCTTCTGAGAATTTTTTCTCTGATAATTTCAGCGGCAATAACTCTCTCAGGCTGATCTGTGAGAGTATCATCGGGGAAAAAGTGAATAGATTCAAAAGCAAGACCTTTGAGCTCGTCAATCAGTTCCCTGATATTTGAGCCGTTCTGAGCAGAAACAGGAACAATTGATGAAAAATCGTAAAGCTTTGACATTTCCATAATTCTCGACATAAGCTCTGTCTTATCGGCAAGTGTATCAACCTTGTTGATTGCGAGAATTACAGGCATCTTTTCTTTTTTGAATTTTTCAATAAGCTCCGATTCGGCAGGACGAAGCTCACCCTTCGGTTCAATTACGAAAAGGCATGCATCAACACCGGAAATGCTGTCGCTGACAGCCTTTACCATTTTTTCACCGAGCTTGTTGTGCGGTCTGTGGAAACCGGGGGTATCGGTAAAAACAAGCTGAGTTTCATCCTGAGTCAGAACTCCCACGATTTTTGTTCTGGTTGTCTGAGGCTTATTTGATACAATGGCAATCTTCTGCCCTATCATTTTATTTAGTATGGAGGATTTTCCCACATTGGGACAGCCTACTATTGCTATAAATGCTGTTTTAGTATTCATAATTTTTTCTCCTGAAAAAAGCCGTATTTTATAAATACGGCTGAATTTTATTTTTTTCTTTTACCGCAAGGTATTCCTTTTAATATAAAAGCAAATGTCAAAACAAGGCTGAGTGCAAGAATAACAAGAAGATAAATTCTCTCTTTATAATATTCTGCCATTGCCCTGAAAGCATCGGGTTGCAGAAGAATCACAAGTCCCACGATTACGGAAAAAATCGCAGAAATGAGAACTGCACCTGCTGCCGCATCCTTTGAGATTTTTGCCAGACGATTTTGTTCTTCCGTTGCAAGATCAACCGCCTTTTCAATTGCGGTATTCACGATTTCCAAAGAAAAAACAAGAGCATTACAGAGAAGTATTATCGCCCACTCAGTTTTTGACAAAACAAAAAAGTCATAGACAAGAAGGTAGGCATACATATAAACGCAAAGAGAAAAATGAGCTCTCATATTTCTCTCATTTTTCAGGCACCAGAGAATGCCTTTACCTGCGTACGCAAAGCTTTTAAGCAAACCTTTCATCGCTTATTCATCACCCATATAATAACTGCCGTTTCTCTTAAGTCCCAGCTGAGTGAGAACCGTTTCCTCTTTCTCTCTCATATGTACAGCCTCAATACCGCCGTTCTCATGGTCGTAACCGAGAAGGTGAAGCATTGAATGGACTGTAAGAAAAGCAACCTCACGTCTTAAGGAATGGCCGTAAGCCTCAGCCTGTTCCATCGCCTTTTCAAGAGAAATCACAATATCACCAAGCATCTGCGCACCTGTATCGTTGTTAATATCGTAAACTCCGTCTATGCCGAGAGGGAACGACAAAACATCGGTAGGGCGGTCAACATTTCTGTATTGTTTATTCAGTCTGTGAATTTCTTCGTTGTCAACAAATCTTACACTGATTTCAGAAGGCAGAAGAAGATTTTCCATTGTAAGCACAGCAATACAACACTGTCTTACAAGGAGATGAATTCCCGTAGGAATTTTATGCACCTTCTGATCATTGCTGATTATAACCTTTACCTTTCCTCTTTCCTGCATTGTCTACACCCTTTCTTTTAATTCCTCTGCTCACTTTTTTCATAAGCCCTGACAATGTCCTGAACAAGTCTGTGTCTTACAACATCCTTTTCGCTGAAACGGACAGTGTCAATGTCTTTAATATTTTTAAGAATTTTTATTACCTCTACAAGTCCTGATTTTTTACCGTCAGGCAGGTCAACCTGCGTTACGTCACCTGTGATTACCATTTTCGAATTGAAGCCAAGACGTGTAAGGAACATTTTCATCTGCTCTCTCGTGGTGTTCTGGGCTTCATCGAGAATGATGAAGCTGTCATCAAGCGTTCGTCCTCTCATATATGCAAGAGGGGCTACTTCAATTGCGCCTCTTTCCTGATATTTCTGAAAGCTTTCTGCACCCAGCATATCAAAAAGAGCATCGTAAAGCGGTCTCAGATACGGGTCAACCTTCTGCTGTAAATCACCGGGAAGGAAACCTAATTTTTCCCCCGCTTCAACTGCAGGACGTGTGAGAATGATTCTGTTGACCTGCTTCTGTCTGAACGCTGTCACAGCCATAGCAACTGCAAGGTAAGTTTTACCTGTGCCGGCAGGACCTACACCGAAAACTATGGTGTTATCTCTTATAGCCTGAGTATATCTTTTCTGTCCCAGAGTTTTGGGCTTGATAGGTTTTCCTTTTGCAGAAATGCAGATGCAATCAGAGGACATGCTTTCAAGCTTGTCCTCATTCCCCTCACCTACAAGGGAAATTACATATCTGATGTTCTGCTCAGACAGAGTTTCCCCTTTATTGATAAGGGTGAGAAGTCCGTTTATAGCCTTTGAGGCTTTGGAAACATTTTCAGCCTCACCTGTCACCTTCAGCTCACTGCCTCGGCTTACAACCGCAACGGAAAATTCATTTTCAATCATTTTTATATTTTCATCAAAACTTCCGAACAGACTTACAGCCTGTTCCATTCTGTCAACGTTAATAATCTGCTCGTACAAAATTAAACCTCCGCAAATTTTAATCACAGTTATTATAGCATTTTAAGATTTGTCTGTCACTATCTTTTGTAAATATTTTCTAAAAAATTTCCGGTATTCATTCATTGTGTGCTGTTTTCTTCAGTTTCAATATGGAGATTCATTTTCTGAAGTTCTCCAATATTTTCCGTACACTCAAAAACCGAAGAAACAGAAAAACTTTTTTCATCCTCTGTAATTTCAGAAATTACATTATCAATCTGTATTTCATCAAAGCTCTCATCAATTTCTCTGAAATATTTTTCTCCGCACATAAGCTTCATGCATGCACGGCTGAGCTTTACATTTCTTTTTTCAAATGAAGCGTACCTTTCCGTTGTAATACCCAACGGCAGCTTATTATCTCCTGCGGACAAAAAGTTCTCACCGGCTGAAACGCTGAAATTCCCCTGTGGTTCAAAAATAAAATTCACGGGAAATTTCAAAGAAAAAAAGCTGACAAAATATTTATTTTTCACCTTCATATAAACTCTCATTTTCTGTGCAGAAGAAGCGGAAGCGTTGACGGTGTTTTTTGTCATTGCAATAACATTGGCAGACGCCTTGTAAAAGCTTACGCTTTCATCCTTGTTTATAACTGCACCGCTTACAATAACATCTCCTTTTTCCACCGCACTGCCGTTTTCTGCAACAGGAGTTCCCGTAAAACATTCAATAACTTTTATCTGCCCCGATTTTGAAGCAATAATATTTGAAGGCGTTTCATCCTTTTCCTCTATTTTTTTCTCTACCTGTTCCTTTACTTCTATACCTATTTTGCAGCCGTCAACATTTACCGCACACCACATCAGACCGTCAATTTTTCCCAGTGCTTCATTCGCCTTTTCCTTGGAATTGATACTGTCTTTTTTTATCCCTGTTTTTATTCCCATACTGTCAAAGGAAGCGACAATATCCTCTGCAGGTATTTTTTCATTTCCCGAAACATTTATGACCCATATTCTTTCTGAGAGAAAGGACGTTATTATTATCATTAAAAATAAGCCAACAATTATACCTGACCTCATTCTGTTTTGGCGTATAAAAAAAGGAAGGCCTGTCTTTTTAAGCATACGGACTTTCATTCCTGATTTTTTAGCCACCGTACGGATTTTTGAATAATCTTTTATTCCGCAGGAGCCGAGAATCGTATCCCCGAACATTCTGATCTCCTGTACGCTTATTTTGTTTGCGGCACATAAATTTATAAATCTTTCAGGGAAACCGCCCACTGCACGGAATTCCACATATCCTCTCAGAAATCTCAGAAGCTTTTCCCAGAACATACTTTCACCTCACCCGAATTCAACCGTCATAATATTGCCCGAAATAGTTGCACGTGACGAGCCGTATTCCTTCATACATAAATCACTTCCGCAGAAAAGAATAGTGTTTCTCCCTAAATTGAGCTTTATTCTTCCGTCAGAATATTCAAGAATCCCCGCACAATCATTTACTATTGCTTCGCGGTTTCCGAAAAGCTCAATGTGATTGAAGCCGCTTACAATGGCTTTCGGAAAGCCGAGCTCTTCCGTAAATTTTTCTCCCAACGCCTGTTTTTTATCGCTCATTTCATCACCCCTTTTATATAAAAATTATGTTTAATTCTCTTTTTCTATTCATATATTGTAGGGGTGATGAAATTGAAGAAACCGACATTGAATAAAAATCACAAAATAATTTTCGCTCTTGTTCTATCCGTTCTCCTTGCGCTGGCTCTGATTAAATATCCTACACTTTCCTCAGAGGGAATTGTAAAAGGTCTCGGTCTTTCTGCCGGAACGATGGTGCCCTCGCTTTTCCCCTTTATTGTCGTTTCGTCTTTCGCGGCAAACAGCGGAGCTGTTAATTTTTTAGGAAGAAAAACAGATAAGTTTTTCAGAAAGATTTGGGGACTTTCGGGAACTGCCGGCAGTATAATTCTGTTCGGACTTTTCGGCGGTTTTCCCGTAGGCTGTTCCATGGCGGCAAATCTTTATTCCCGGAACAAAATCACGTCCTCAGAAGCAAAAAGAATTGCACTTTCCTCCGTCAATGCAGGACCTGCTTTTGTAATCGGAGCAGTGGGAACAATGATGCTCTCATCCTTCAAGGCAGGAGTTATTATCTTTGTTTCTCTTTCCGTTTCTTCACTTACCATTGCCTTTTTCTCGAAATGGGTGCTTCCTTCTGACGGAGAAAACAGAATAGCAGAAGAGGCAGAAATGTCACTTTCAGATGCACTTGTCACCTCGGTATATTCATCTTCAAAAACCATGTTGTTAATCTGTGCATGGATACTGATTTTCTCCTGCTTTATAAATATTCTGACAGGAACTGTTGATAACGAAAGCCTTACGGGCATAATAAAAATTTTTGCTGAGGTTTCTCAGGGCTGTGAAAAAATATCCGAAACAAAAAATCCTGCTCACCTTGCTTTTGTAATCGGTTGGAGCGGACTTTGCGTTCACTGTCAGATTCTTCCTCACGTAATAAAAACAGGTTTAAAAATCAAATACTTTCTTTGCTCAAGAATTTTTCACGCATGTCTTTCATCATTAATCTGTGCAGGACTTTTAAGACTTTTCCCGTGCGAAATCTCCGTCTTTTCTTCGGGCACATCCGCAATTCTCAGAACCTTCGCCGTAAGTGCCCCTGCAGCAGCAGGACTTCTGCTCATGTGTGCAATTTTCATTTTAGACCTTGATACTCACAGAAAAATGTGTTAAGATATAATCAAAAGGAGTGAGTGACAGTGGACAAAAAGCAAAGAACTATAACAAAAAAAGATTATTGCTGTGCTATTTGTGCCCATGGAAAGAAAGCTCCCGACAGTGAATTGATTCTCTGTTATAAAAAAGGAGTCCTTCAGCCTGATTACAAATGCAGACATTTCAAATATGACCCCTTGCGCCGCGAACCGAAAAAAATGCCCGAACTCCCCGAATACACATTTGAAGATTTCAAGCTTTAAACAAGAACCCGCCAACAACGCCGAGCGTTGATAAGGAAAAACTTCCTTACCAATACTCGGCGAATTTCGTTGACGGGTTTTTTTCAAAGCTCTAACGGGTCAATGTTTAGTTTTTTACATATCTGAATAACAGTGTCAAAGGATGCTCCTGCGACACCTCTTGAAAGTAAAGTCATCAAAGAACTGTACGGAATGTCTGCCTCGATTGAAAACTGACGCAGACTCACGTAATTATCAAGAATCAGATTCCTTAATTTAAGTTCCCGATTCACTTTGGCTCCTCCGCAACAATTATTTCAACTGACTTTTCTTCAAGTGCCGAAACCGCATCTTCCACACAGTCCCAGTCTGTAATAACCTCATCGAACGCATCGGCATCGCAAACCTTTATAAATGAATTTATACCTATTTTATTACTTGGTAAAAGCAGATATTTTTTTCTGCTGTTTTTTATTACCGTCCTCTGAAAAGAAGCCGTTTCATCAGACCCATTTGATAAACCAAACTCCGCAGTCAAACCGGAGCCTGTTATAAAACAAGCGTCAAAATGTATTTTGCTGACAAAATCAATTGCAAAGCTGTCCACCAATGAACCGCTGCGACGCATTTTTCCGCCGACAACATATACATCAACATTTTCAAAGCTTCTCAGCTCTTTACCAAGGTCAACTGTGTTTACAACAACCGTATAATGAAAACTTCTCGGAAGCATTGATATCATAATATAACCGAAAGATCCGCTCGTTATATACACAATATCATTTTCCTTTATTTTCTCTACTGCCTTTTTGGCAATCTCTCTGTAATTAGGAAAGACGGTCATTTTTTCAAAATCACGGTTCATTGGCGGCCATACACTCACCTGTTGAAGCTTTATTGCACCGCCGTGTGTGCGTTTGCACAATCCCTTCTGTTCCAACAATCTCAAGTCACGTCTTGCAGATTCATCAGAAATCCCATATTTTTCCGTTATGAAATTTATTGTTATTTTTCCGTCTGTTTTTATTTTTTCTAAAATTTCTTCATGCCTTTCTTCCATAAACATATTATTTACCTCCGTTAATATAGTTATATCGGCTCCGACAACTATATATTACCACATAAACGGAAATTATTCAATAAATTCGGTAATCGGATTTGCGTATAAAAACGGATAGCCGAAGCTATCCGTTAAAAATTATCTTTCGCAACTCGGTTTATAAGCAATTCCGTCCATCTGACAAAGACATCTGTCGTTAACAAACTCCGTTACAACTGTCATTCTGGCGGGTGCACCGCTCTTAAAATATTCTCTAAACACATCTGCACCTTTTCGGAAATCTTCTGCATTCTTTATGTAGAAATTAACCTGTACCAAATCGTCAAGAGTTGCTCCTACAGAAGAAAGAGTTTCCGCCATGTTCTCGATAACCGCTCTTGTCTGATTTACAATATCATAAACATCTTGTCCGCCTGCATGATGAGCGAGAAAAATGTAATCTCCTGCAACTACGCAGGACGAGCAAGTATCATCACCGCAATGAGTAGGCATTTTCTTAATCATTTTATATACCTCATGCAACGTAGTCTTCAAAACTGATAATGTTTGAATTTACTCTCGCATCAGCAGACTTTTTAGCCTTTAAGCTGTCTACGTATTCCTCAACTGTCATACCGGCCTTACGAGCTTTGATTTTAAGCTTTATATATTTGAAAACGACTCTTTCAACCTCTACAAGCTCTTTTTCATAAAGGTAACCTAAAACAATAGCAACTGCGAAAACCATTCCGAAGAAAATTGAAAGTGATAAGAAAAGTGACATGATAAAAACTTCCTTTCGTTTTTTATATATTTACGTGAACGTTTGTTCTTTATGTCACAATTATAACACAAATTTTTCATTTGTCAATACAAATGTTCGTTTTTGCGTTCTTTTAAGTACAAAAAAACGGACTTTTCTCTTACTTTTTATGTATTTTCTCAAATTTTTTCTTATTTTTTGCTATTCTGTGGAAAAAATTTTTAAGATATGATATAATTTTCTCACCACAATTATCGGAGGTAAGAAACATGAAAGTAATGGTTTACAAAACAGCAGAAGAAATTGCAGAAGCTGTAGGCAGAATTATCATCAAAAGAGTTGCGGACGAGCCCTCATGCGCAATCGGTTTTGCAACAGGAGCATCTCCCGTCCCCACTTATGAATACATAGTAAGCGAATATGACAAAGGAAACATCTCTTTTAAGGACATGAAAACCTTCAATCTTGATGAATATTGTGACCTTCCCGTCGATGACAAAAACAGCTATCATACATTTATGCATGAGAACCTTTTTGATAAAATTGACGTAAAGGCTGAAAACATCAACTTCCTTGACGGCAACGCAGAGGATTGCGATGCAGAAAGCGCAAGATATGCTGAGGCTATCAAAGCAGCAGGCGGAATCAAGGTTCAGATTCTCGGTATCGGCACAAACGGTCACATCGGCTTCAACGAGCCTGCAGACGAGTTCACAGACGAAGCATTCAAGGTTACTCTTACACAGAGCACAATAGACAGCAACCAGAAATATTTCGGTGAACAGGCAATGCCCAGATACGCTATGACAATGGGTATCGGCAGCATCATGCGTTCAGAGGAAATCGTGCTCATCGCAACAGGCGAAGCAAAGGCAAAAGCAATCGCAGCAGCAGTAAACGGCGAAGTTACTCCCCAATGCCCCGCTTCAATTCTCCAGACACACAAGAACGTTACATTCTTTGTAGACGAAGCAGCAGCAAGCCTTCTTTAATATATTTTATACCACAAGACACGGTCTGTCCTTAATCGGGCAGACCGTGTTAATATATGGGCATTTTATTTATTCGTCTGATGTTTTATAGTGAACAAGTCGTGCATGTGTATCTTCACCTTTTACTTTGCTGTCCACAAACACTTCGAAAACAATTCCGTTTTCTATTTTTTTTGTATACCTGACTCCATGGTAAGTATAATCATATTCCTTATCCTTTATGTCGTACCCGTAATGGACATCAAATGTTTTGCCTTCTTCTTTACTCCGAGGATTCGTATCTCCAATCCAGTGAAAAATTTTATCAGGGTGTTCGGTAAAATCATGAAAATATGAAAGATAAATTCTGTCCTTGAAGATTTCATCTTTCACAAAAATTGTCATAACTTTTCTTGTTTCGCTTTGCATAAGGAAAAAATAAAGCTCATCTTTTTCTACACTTTTTATGATCTTCAGTTCTTCTCCGTTTTCGCCAAAAAACTCCGTATATTCCTTGTTGAGATGCAGACGTGAAAAATCTTCATAATATTTATCGTCAGCATATTCTTCTGTTTTTTCCAGAATGGCGACTTCATTATCCAGTGGAACAGAATTAAAAAAGTGTTTTGCAGGATATGAAAGTGCAGCAAGACATATTAACACAAGCATTATAATTCCTGAAACCAACAAAAAACGTTTACTGATATGTTTTTTCTCCTTAATTGCTTTCACAATCACTTCGTTACTTGCCTCGGGCAAAACTTCCGTGCTGATTTTTTCACCCTTTAAAATCTCCGTAACGGTAACGCCCAGGTTTTCCGACAGAGGAATAAGCAACGACACATCAGGTGCACTTCTGCCTGTTTCCCATTTTGAAACAGCTTTGTCTGTTACATTAAGTTTTTCAGCCAATTCTGCCTGGGTCAGTCCTTTTTCTTTTCTCAGTTCGGAAATAAATCTGCCCGTGATGACAGTGTCCATGATAAAACCTCCTTTAAATTTGACTTTTACTTTCATAAGAAAACCTCCTTTGCTTTTTTGTTTTCTGACAAAAGTATAAATCAGCGAATAAGAAAAGTCACCCTACCGTTGGTAGAGTAACCTTTTTTAGGGGACTTCTAAAAACCTATTGTATAAAATATGTTTAGAAATTTTTTC
>CAZDQE010000051.1:0-17056 GCA_964507395.1 uncultured Eubacteriales bacterium
GCTATGGAAAAAGTTATCAACAATGTGAACAATAATCACATAATTGATGTTAATAGTTAAAATTTCAGAGGCTGTATCAATAACATCTGCTTACGATGTTTTGATACAGCCCCCTTTTCACATAATTTTAGTTTGCTTTTTTCTTTTTCTTGAATAAATCAAGTTCAAAAAACTTTTTAAATAACTTTACATTACTGTTGTAAATGGCATTTACAATAAAGTAAGAAATCAGTCCTGCAATGAATCCGATAACCAGACCGCCGAGAACGTCTGAAGGATAATGAACACAAAGATAAATTCTTGTAATGCCCATTACGACCGCAAAAATGAATGCTGTCCAGCTGACTTTTTTGTTTGTTGTGAAGAACAGACCTGTCATCGCAGCCATTGCTGATGTGGTGTGTCCTGACGGGAAAGAGAATTCACTTTCGATATGTGAGCCTGCATCAACCCACCACTGATGGAAAATATGAGCTTCGTCAACATAGGGTCTCGGACGTGCAATAATAGGTTTGATCGAAATGTTTGTGAAAAGTGCACCTACAATAATTGCACCGAGCATTGCTGCGCCGACTTTTCTCGTCTTCTTGAAAACTATAAGTACAAGCGAAAGGAGAATGAGGAATATTCCGTCATCACCTAATTTTGTTATAGCTGTGAGAAGAAAATCAAAAAATCCGCCCATTGGTCCGACATTAAGATTGTGGAAGAATTCCATAATAGCGTAGTCAAAGCTTGCAAAGGTTTCATTAATCCATTGCGCCGCTGCAGAAATTTCCATTGATATTACCTCCTTTTTTTATTTTTATACTATTATAGCACATTATAGAAATATTTCAAGAAATATAAAAAAATAACCTGATTTCTTTGAAAAAACCAGGTTATCTAAACATATTTATTTGCTTGAATGGTCAGGCACATTAAAGCCCTTAGAAGTAAGTAACTTGTAAATTCTGTCTGCAGGATTAAGAAGCTTACTTACTGAAAGGTCGTGGTTAAGTGTGTCAATAATATATGAAATGTATTTTGAAAGGTCAACCTCGCAGTACCATTCTCTTTCAAGAAGTTCCGGTGTTCTGTAGATAAGGTTTGTGGTGAACACCTTGTCAATCATGCCTTCTGCATACGCTTTGTCAAATGCTTCAAGACCTTCACAGAAGAGACCAAAGCTTGTACATACAAAGATTCTCTTTGCTTTGAGAGCTTTAAGTTTTCTGCCTACTTCAATCATTGACTCGCCTGAAGAAATCATGTCATCAACAATGATAACATCTTTGCCCTCAACATTGTCACCGAGGAATTCGTGAGCAACAATGGGATTTCTGCCGTTTACGACTACAGAATAATCTCTTCTCTTGTAGAACATACCGAGTTCAACGCCAAGAACTGTTGAATAGTAGATACATCTGCCCATACCGCCTTCGTCGGGAGAGATAATCATAAGATGGTCTTTATCAAAGTTAATATCAGGAACATTTTTAACGATTGCTTTGATCATCTGATATGTGGGCTGGACATTCTCGAATCCGTTAAGAGGAATTGCATTCTGAACTCTTGGGTCGTGAGCATCGAATGTAATAATATTATCAACGCCCATGTAGTTACAAAGCTCTTGTAATGCGTTTGCACAGTCAAGAGATTCTCTTGAGGAACGCTTATGCTGTCTTCCTTCATAAAGCATGGGCATAATTACAGTAATTCTTCTTGCTTTACCTGCAATAGCACTGATTGCTCTTTTAAGGTTTGCATAGTGTTCATCAGGGCTCATGTAATGAGTTTTATCATAAATTTTATAACTAAGACCGTGGTTGAACATATCGCACACAATGAAAATATCAAAACCTCTTACAGTTTCACTGATCGTTGCCTTGCCTTCACCTGTACCGAAACGGGGGAAATGCATATTGAGCAGATATGACTCTCTCTGATATCCTGCAAAAGCGATTGTTGTTTTATGCTCGCTATCGCGTTCATGTCTCCACTGTACAAGGTATTTATCAATTTTTGCTGCAAGTTCATCGCAACCCGGTAATGCAATGATACCAAGCTGACCTACAGGTATAGTTTCAAATTTTTCGTTTGAATTCGGCATTTTTTATCTTCCTCCACATTATTTAGTCGAATCTTACACAAACTCGTATATATATTGTACTATTCTTTTCGCATTTTGAAAAGGGGTAAAACAAAATTCGTTGAAAAAAATAATAAAAAAAAACAGTCAACTTTTGTAGTTTCTTACAAAAGTTGACTGAATACGTTAAGATATACCTGAATAATCTCTGTCAACAGTAATAACACAATTATAGTGCGGATGGTTTTCTTTTACTTTGTCTGAGATGGTTCTGACAACATCTTCTTTGTTCATCTTAACCTCGTACGGGATTACAACATCGAAAATCAGATTCGTGTGTGTCGGACCGCTTACCATGCGAAAATCGTGGATTGAAAGCTTTTGATTAATCGAGCTTATTATTTCTGTCAGCAAGGCTTTGTTTTCTTTAACAAATTCATTGTTTGTCTCAACGGGGTCACAGTGAGCAACAAGCTCAATACCGAAATTTTTCTTGATTTCAAGCTCAATATTGTCCATGATTTCATGCGTTAACAATACATCTTCATCAGAAGGAACTTCCACGTGGACACTGCCAAAGGTCTTCACGGAACCGTAGTTGTGTATGATGAGGTCGTGAATACCGACAACCTTATCAAAAGAAAGAATTGTTTCTGCGAGTTTTTCTACAAGTTCTTTGTCAGGCGCTTCGCCGAGAAGCGGATTGAGTGTATCTTTTATGATATTGATTCCGGCAATAATGATAATTACTGCAACGATTGCACCGAGTATACCGTCGATATTAAGACCTGCAAAACGTGCAAGAAGCATTGAAACTATTGTTACAAGTGTTGCTCCGCTGTCACTTAAGCAATCGGTAAAAACAGCAGTCATTGCAGATGAATTTATCGCTTTGCCTAATTTCCTGTTAAAAAGTCCCAACCACAGTTTGCCTGCAATGGAAAGTGAAAGAACGACAATTGCCCATGTGCTGTAAACAATTTCTGATGGATTAATGATTCTTTCAAAAGATGATTTCATCAGTTCAACGCCGAAAATTAATACTATGAATGCGACGATCAGCCCTGATATATATTCAATTCTTCCGTGCCCAAAGGGGTGTGAGGTATCAGCAGGTTTGTTTGCCATTTTAAACCCTATCAGCGTTATGATTGATGAGCCTGCATCTGAAAAGTTGTTGACAGCATCGGCAGTGATTGAAATACTTCCTGAAAATGTGCCTATTATCAATTTAGCGCACGCAAGAATAATATTAGTCACGATTCCGACTGCTCCGCCTAATACACCGTATTTTTCGCGGACAGTATTGTCTGAAGTGTTTTTGTAATCTTTGATAAAAAGCTTTAAAAGAAGCGCGGTCATATAATCACCCTGAAAAATATTTGTTAAATTTTACCACTAAATCCGTATCAAGTCAACTTTTTTGAGTGTTTAGTTATGTTGACACGGTCATTGTTTTTATAGTAAAATATTATTCAGAAAAATTGGTTAGGAGAATTTTAATGTTAAGTACATCAAATATTGGTTTACAATACGGAGGAAGGACACTTTTTGAGCATGTGTCTTTGAACTTTTCACAAGGCAACTGTTATGGAATTATTGGTGCAAACGGTGCCGGTAAATCAACCTTCCTGAGAATTCTTTCGGGAGAAATTGAACCCAATAAGGGTGAAGTAATCATTACTCCGGGTGAGAGAATGTCTGTTCTTAAACAGGACCACTTTGAATTTGACGAATGTGATGTTATAAGAACAGTTCTTCTCGGCAACAAAAAGCTTTGTGAGATAATTGATGCAAAGGAAGAGCTGTATTCCAAGGAAGATTTTACAGAAGAAGACGGAATAAGAATAAGTGAGCTTGAAGAAGAGTTTGCTGAAATGGATGGCTGGAGTGCTGAAAGCGATGCAGAAATTCTTCTTAACGGTCTCGGCGTAACAAATGAATATCATTATATGAAAATGGCTGAGCTTGACAATGACATAAAGGTCAAGGTTCTTTTGGCACAAGCACTTTTCGGAAATCCGGACATTCTTCTTATGGACGAGCCTACAAACCATCTTGATATCGATGCTATTCGCTGGCTTGAGGATTTCCTTATGGAGCTTGAAAGTGTCGTTATTGTTGTCAGCCATGACAGACATTTCCTCAATAAAATTTGTACACATACTGTTGATGTTGATTACGGAAAAATCACGATGTATGTGGGTAACTATGATTTCTGGTATGACTATACACAGCTTGCACAGCGTCAGATGCGCGAGCAGAACAAGAAAACTGAAGCTAAGATGAAGGAGTTACAGGAATTTGTTGCACGATTCAGTGCAAATGCTTCCAAGTCGAAGCAGGCAACAAGCCGTAAAAAGCTTCTTGAAAATCTTGTGCTTGAAGAAATACCTGTTTCATCAAGACGTTTTCCGTATGTTGCGTTCAAGCCTGACAGAGATATTGGCAATGAGGTTCTGACAGTTACAAATCTTTCTAAAACTGTCGGAGACAGAAAAGTACTTGATAATATCAGTTTTACAATCACACCTAATGAAAAGGTAGCTTTCATAGGGACTGATGCGGTTGCTAAAACAACTCTGTTCAAGATTCTGGCAGGCGAAGAAGAGCCCGATGAGGGAACATTTAAGTGGGGTGTTACTACATCTCAGTCCTATTTTCCGAGTGACAACTCAAAGTATTTTGACGGTTGCGAGGACAATCTCCTTGACTGGATAAGACGTTATTCAGATCTTGTTTTTGAAACCGATGTCAGAGGCTGGCTCGGCAGAATGATGTTCTCGGGCGAAGAAGCTACAAAGAAAGCAAGCGTTCTTTCAGGCGGTGAAAGAGTACGTTGTATGCTCTGTAAAATGATGCTTTCGGGTGCTAATGTTCTGATTCTTGATGAACCAACAAACCACCTTGACCTTGAATCAATTGCTGCACTGAATGACGGTCTTGCAAAATTTACAGGTGCTCTTCTTTTTACTTCGCACGACCATCAGCTGGTTCAGACTGTTGCTGACAGGATAATTAAAATAGACGAGGATGGCTTCTATGATAAGAAGCAGACATACGATGAATACCTTGAAGAAAAGGAAAACGCACAGTAAGAGGTGTTTTTATGATTGAAGCTGTTGTTTTCGATATGGACGGTCTGATGTTTGATACAGAAAAAATCGGTATCAGAACATGGAAGACCCTTGCTGAAGAGTTAGGATACCCAAAGCTTGACGGCTTGATTTATTCCTGTTTCGGAACGAACCATAATTTTAAAAGAAAATATTTTGCTGAGGTTCTTGGCAAGGATTTTCCTTATGATGAGTTTTGCAAAAGAGAAGTTGAAGTTACAGGCAAAACGCTTGAAGAAGAGGGTGTACCGCATAAAGAAGGACTTGTTGAACTTCTCGGATTTTTAAAGAAAAGCAGTATTAAATGTGCAGTTGCGACCTCAACTCCTCAGTATCCTGCGGTTGAACATATAAAAAAAGCAGGTGTATTTGATTTCTTTGACGCAATCATCACAGGGGATATGACTGAAAAAGGCAAACCTTATCCCGATATTTATCTTATGGCTTGCAGCGAGCTCGGTGTTGAGCCTGAGAAGGCGATGGGGCTTGAAGACAGCTATAACGGTGTCAGAGCTATCTGCGCTGCAGGTATGAAAGCTGTTATGATTCCCGATATGGTAGAGCCTGATGAAGAAATGGAAAGCAAGTGCTTTGCAATAAAGAAATCGCTTCTTGATGTAATTGATTTGATTGAGGAAATCAACAGCGAAAAATAATTTTATTTACGGAGGAAAAGATGAACGAGGACAGCGTTTTATTATCATATGCGCACGATAAAATGGTGAAGTGTATTGATGATTATGTTATCACGTCTACATCTTTTCTTGATGTCAGACAGCAAGCCTTATTGCTTGCCGAATTTTCACATTGTAATGATGCTGACGTTATGCTTTACGGTGGCTTTGATTCTTCTGAAAGGGCCGTTATGGTGTTTGTTCCGAAATATCTTGAAATAGCTGATTTTGATTCGCTTGCAGAATATTTTTCGGAAAATCCTTCAGAAAATCCGCTGGCAATTATAAATCTGAAAAAAGACAGCTTTTCTGTTGTTTCACACCGCGATTATCTCGGCGCCTTGATGGGACTTGGAATAAATAGGGAAACAACAGGGGACATATTGCCAAATGACAGCGGTGCGAATCTGATAGTGCTCAAATCTGTCGCAAAGTATATAACAGATGAACTGAAATCTGTAGGAAGGGCGACTGTTACCGCCAAAGAAACAGATTTCACAGGTCTTCATGTATCTTCTGATAATGTTGAAGAAAGAACTGTCAATGTGTCCTCAATGCGCCTTGATAACATAATTTCTGCATCCTTCAGGCTCTCACGCACCGAAAGCTCATCAGCTATTTCGTCAGGCAGTGTGTTTGTGAATTCATTGCAGGTTTTGAAATGTGATAAGAAGGTTAATGTAGGTGACAAAATTGTTTTCAGGACAAAGGGCAAGATTGTCCTGAAAGAAATTTCCGGTGTGTCGAAAAAAGGAAGAAATTTTATAAAAATCGATGTTTATGTTTAGTTTTCTATTGACAATCGGGTGCTTTTTGGTATATAATAATACGATTTAAATTATAAGAGTGGGTGTGCTGAATGAAGCAATTATTTTCTTTTCTTGATCTCACAACTGAACAGTCAGAATCATTTTGCTTCGTTAACGAGTCAACGGCATTTTTATCTTTTGAATCATTGCAGTATCATTTCCTTAAATAGGCTATATTTTTTATAACGTTATAGCCAATAATTTTTGTAAAGTATTGGCTGATTTTTAAAATCGGCCATTTATTATATTTGCAGTTATTGCAAAAATCTGAGAATGGGAAGTATGTCTATGAAAAAGGTTTACATCGTCCTTGAAGATGGTCACATCTTTGAAGGTAAATCATTCGGTGCAGAAGGCGAAGCATTGGGTGAGCTTGTTTTTACAACCTCAGTTGTAGGTTATGTTGCAGCTTTAACTGACCCTCGTTATTACGGTCAGATTATTTTGCAGACATTTCCTCTTATCGGTAACTATGGTTATATAAGTGAACAGCGTGAAAGCGATAAGGTATGGGCTAATGCCTACATTGTCCGTGAATGGTGCGACAACCCCTCAAACTTCAGATGCGAAACAACACTTGATGAATATCTTAAGAGTCAGGGTGTTGTCGGCGTTTATGATGTTGATACAAGAGAGATTACTCAGCTTATCCGTGAGAACGGTGTAATGAATGCTAAGATTGTTTCAAGCCTTGATGACATTGATTATGATGAAATTAAAAATTATAAAATTGTAAATGCAGTCAGTGAGGTTTCAGACGGCAAAACGGAAATTTTCGGAGAAGAAAACGACGGTATCAACGTTACGGTCGTTGATTTCGGCTATAAAAAGAATGTTGTAAAATCACTGCTTGAAAAGGGTTGCAAGGTAAAATCTGTTCCCGCAACAATAAGTGCCGAAGAGATTCTTGCTGATAACCCTGACGGAGTAGTTCTTTCGGACGGTCCCGGTAATCCTGCTGATAATACTTCTGCAATTGCCGAAATATCAAAGCTTATGGGAAAAATTCCTGTTTTTGGTGTTGGCCTTGGTCATCAGGTGCTTGCTGTTGCAAATGGTGCTGAAGCAGTTAAACTTAAATTCGGCCATCGTGGCGGAAATCAGCCTGTAAAGAGCCTTAAAACAGGTAAAACATACATTACAAGCCAGAATAACGGCTATACAATCAATGCTGACAGTGTCCAAAAATGCGGCGGTAAGGTGTCATATATAAATGTAAATGATGGAACCTGCGAAGGTATTGATTATGAAGAGAAAAAAGCTTTATCTGTGCAGTTCCAGCCTGAATCAGGTTTAAACGACAGGGATGCAGATAAAATTTTTGAACATGTTGTAGAAATGATGGGAGGTAAAAACTGATGCCACTTAATAAAGATATTAAAAAAGTTCTTGTAATCGGTTCAGGTCCCATTGTTATCGGTCAGGCTGCTGAATTTGACTATGCAGGTGCGCAGGCTTGCCGTGTTCTTAAAGATGCAGGTCTTGATGTTGTTCTTGTAAACTCAAACCCTGCTACTATTATGACTGATAAAGCTCTTGCTGATGAAATCTATCTTGAACCCCTTAACGCTGAAACAATCAAGAGGATTATTGAAAAAGAGCGTCCTGACAGCTTGCTTGCAGGTCTTGGCGGACAGACAGGTCTTACAATTGCAATGCAGCTTAACAAAGAAGGCTATCTCGATAAGATGGGCGTAAAGCTTATCGGTACAAATGCTGAAGCGATTGATAAGGCTGAAGACCGTCAGATGTTCCGTGATACTATGGTCAAAATCGGACAGCCCTGTATTCCTTCCGACATTACTACAAATATGGAAGGTGCACGAAAAATTGCCGCTGAAATCGGCTATCCCGTAATTATCCGTCCTGCCTTCACTCTTGGCGGTGCAGGCGGCGGTGTTTGCTACACTCCCGAAGACCTCGAAGTTATCGCACATACAGGTCTTACAATGTCTCCTATTTCTCAGATTCTTGTTGAAAAATACATTTACGGTTGGAAAGAAATTGAGTTTGAAACAATGCGTGACAGTGCAGGCAACTGTATCGCAATATGCAGCATGGAAAACGTTGACCCTGTAGGTGTTCATACAGGTGACAGTATCGTTGTTGCTCCCGCAGTGACACTTTCAAGCTATGAATATGATATGCTCAGAAAAGCATCACTTGATATCATCACCGAGCTCGGCATTGAAGGCGGATGCAACTGTCAGTTTGCTCTGAATCCTGAATCATTTGAGTATGCAGTTATTGAAGTTAACCCCAGAGTTTCCCGTTCATCTGCTCTTGCAAGTAAGGCAACAGGTTATCCGATTGCAAAGGTTACATCAAAAATTGCTCTTGGTTATACCCTTGATGAAATTCAGAATGATATCACAAAGAAAACCTGTGCCTGCTTTGAACCTACTGTTGACTATCTTGTAGTTAAATTCCCCAAGTGGCCTTTCGATAAATTTGTAAATTCAAGCAGAACACTTGGCACACAGATGAAGGCAACGGGCGAGGTTATGTCAATCGGTACTTCATTTGAAATGGCAATTATGAAGGCTGTACGCGGTGCGGAAATTTCAATGGACACACTCAACACGAAACGTCTTGACGATGTGACAGATATTGAAGCAAAGCTCCACGACATGGATGACATGAGAATGTTCACAATTTTCAAAGCACTTAAAAATGGCTTCAGCGTGGATAAGATTCATGAAATCACAAAAATTGACGAATTCTTCCTTTATAAACTTAAGAATCTTGCTGATTATGAGCTTATGCTTGAAAGCGGTGACCTTACAGACGATTACTATGAAAAAGGTAAGAAGCTTGGTTACACCGATGCGGCAATTGAACGCATTTCAGGTGTTAATATCATGGAAAGCAAAAAAGCAGTGTATAAAATGGTTGATACATGTGCTGCTGAGTTCAAAGCCGAAACACCGTACTTCTATTCAACTTTCGACAACCACTGTGAAAGCCGTGCTTTCAAGAGAAGCGGTAAAGATGTAATTATGGTTCTCGGCTCAGGTCCTATCAGAATCGGTCAGGGTATTGAGTTCGACTATTCATCAGTTCACTGTGTATGGTCACTTAAAGAACTCGGTTATGAAGTTGTAATTATAAATAATAATCCCGAAACAGTTTCAACAGACTTTGATACAGCCGACAGACTTTACTTTGAACCTCTTACAGAAGAGGATGTAATGAATGTTATTGAGGTTGAAAAACCCATAGGTGTTGTTGTGGCTTTCGGCGGTCAGACTGCTATCAAGCTTACAAAATTCCTTGATGAGCAGGGTATACAGATTCTCGGTACATCTGCTGAAGGTATAGATATCGCAGAGGACAGAGAAAAGTTTGATGCTCTTCTTGAAAAATTCGGCATCAGACGCCCTCAGGGCAGAACAATTATGAACACCGAGGATGCTCTTAAAGCAGCTGAAGAACTTGAATATCCCGTCCTTCTCAGACCTTCTTATGTTATCGGCGGTCAGAATATGCAGATTTGCTACACTCCTGATGATATCAGACAGTATATGCAGATCATCCTTGAACAGAAGATTGAAAATCCCGTCCTTGTTGATAAATACATGATGGGCGCAGAGCTTGAAGTTGACGTTATTTCTGACGGCAAGGATGTTCTTATTCCCGGTGTTATGCAGCATATTGAACGTGCAGGTGTTCACAGCGGTGACTCAATTGCAGTTTATCCTCCTTTCAACCTTAACGATAAAATGCTCGAAACACTTATTGACTGCTCAGAAAAACTTACACTTGAGCTTGGTACAAAAGGTCTTGTTAACATTCAGTATCTTATTTACAGAAACGAGCTTTATGTTATTGAGGTTAACCCCAGAGCATCAAGAACAATTCCTTATATCAGTAAGGTTACAGGCGTTCCTATGGTTGAGCTTGCAACCAAGATTATGGTAGGTCAGTCACTTAAATCTCTCGGCTACGGCACAGGACTTTACAAGACTCCGCCTTATTTTGCAGTTAAAGCCCCTGTATTCTCATTTGAAAAACTTTCAGATGTTAACTCATCTCTCGGTCCTGAAATGAAATCAACAGGTGAAGTTCTCGGTCTTGGTGTAAACCTTGAAGAGGCACTTTATAAAGCTCTTACAAGTGCAGGCTTCAGACTTCACGATTACAGCAAAAAGAGTGGCGGTGTTCTGCTTTCAGTCAGCGATAATGACAAGCCTGAAGTTCAGGAGCTTGCAAGAAAGTTTAACGATTTCGGTGTAAAGATTTATGCCACAAAATCTACTGCAGAGCTTATTGAACAGCTTGGTATCAAGGTTCATGTTGTAAAGAAACTTCACGATGATGAAAATGGCGAGGTTATGCAGCTTCTCGAAGACGGCAAGCTTGACTATGTCATTTATACAGGTGTCGGTAAAAAGAACACAATTGAAGACTATATCCACATAAACAAAAGAGCAATTCAGCTTTCAATTACATGCATCACTTCAATGGATACAGCAAATGCTCTTGTTGATACAATTGCAAGCCGTTATAATCTTTATAACACAGAGCTTGTTGATATCAACAATATGCGTCTTGAAAAAGAGCCCCTTGATTTCTATAAAATGCAGGGATGCGGTAATGACTTTATTATTCTCAATAATTTCAAGAATGAAATTTCTTGTCCTGAATCACTGACAATCAGCCTTGTTGACAGAAACTACGGCATCGGCGCTAACGGTCTTGTTCTCGTTGAAGGCTCATCAAAAGCTGATGCTAAAATGAGAGTTTTCGGTTCAAACGGTAAAGAATCAGACCTTTACGGTAACTGCATCCATTGCGTTGCAAAGTACCTGTATGACAGAGGCATGATTAAGAAGTCATCATTTACTATTGAAACTTCACAGGATGTGAGAAAAGTAAAAGTCCACATTCTTAATGATGAAGTTCGTTCGGTAACAGTTAATATGGGTAAACCCGATTGGAATCCCGAAACAATTCCTGTGGACAGCAAAGAAATTATCAAAGACCATGTTATTACATGTGCAGGTAAGGAACTTAAAATCAGCAGTTTCTCACTTAACAGTCCTCACTGTGTGGTTTTCTGCGATAATGTTGATGTTTTCGACCTTGAAAAAGTAGGTTATGCTCTTGATAATAACGAGCTTTTCCCGAAGGGTGTAAATACAGAACTCGTTCAGTTTGTCAATAAGCGCGAACTTAAGCTCAGAGTCTGGAAGGCAGACTACGGTCTTACACTTTCAAGCGGTACAGGTGCATGTGCGGCTGTCGCAGCAGCAGTTGAGAACGGTCTCTGCGGTAAGAATGAAGACATTACCGTAAAGACAAAGGGCGGCGAGCTTATTGTTAATTACACTGATGACGGCATCCTTCTTTCAGGTAATGTTTCAATGATTTTCAACGGTACAATTAAGTATTAATACACGGAGGGTGTATTTATGGAAGAAAATGTAATTTTCAAAAGCTCAGCGTTTGGTTTTAAGAAAAAAGCGGTAATTAATTATATTACTGAATTGAGTGGAAAGAACGCTGAAAAAAATGAAGAAAATGAACGTCTTCGCCGTGAAAATTCAACTTTAGCGAGCGAAATAGAAAGCTTGCATGCAGAAAATGAAAAGTTAGCGGAGGAAAAAGCATCACTTTCAAAAACTGCCGAAGAGCTTTCAGCTACTATTGAGTCGCTTAATTCCCGCATTGAAGAACTCAGTGCAAAAGCTGAAAAGATTGATGATATTGAGGGCGCAGAAGAAAAAATCAACCGCCTTATGATGGATTCGCTTCGTTATTCCGAATCATGTATTCAAAATGCGCGTAAGGTTTCAGCTTCAATAAATATGTCGACTAAGACGAAAATTGATAAGGCGAAAGATTCTCTTGATTCTGTTTCAGGTGATTTCAAAAATCTGACGGAGCAGATTGAGGTTTCAATTGCAACAATTTCAGACCGTCTTGCTCGTCTTTCAAGCGGTTTTGATGAGGAAAACTAAATAATCATACAGATAACTCCTTGCTTCACGGCAGGGAGTTATTTTTATGGACTTGCAACGGACAAATTCTCCTTGAATATAATGTGTTGTATTTTACAAAAGGGGGATTTGTTTTGTTTTCGGAATTACTGGGAAATTTTTTGAACCAATTGCTTTTTATAACACTTCATCTTAATGTGTCAAGCTCGTTTCCGCCGCCGCTTTCAGCGAGCGAAGAAAGAGAATGTCTGAAACTCATGAAAGAAGGGGACGAAAAAGCGAAGCAAAAGCTGATTGAGCACAATTTACGTCTTGTAGCACACATTATCAAGAAATATTATTCAAATTACTGTGAACAGGAGGATTTAATTTCAATCGGAACAATTGGACTTATTAAAGGCATAAATTCCTTTGATGCAGACAAGGGAACGAGGCTGGCAACGTACGCTGCGCGTTGTGTGGAAAACGAGATTTTGATGCATTTCCGTGCGACGAAGAAGACGTCGCATGAAGTTTTTATGTCAGACCCTATTGAATCTGACAGCGACGGTGATACGCTGACACTGATGGATGTAATTTGCAGTGACGATAATCTTCTTGATGAAATTGACATGAAGATCAAATGTGAAAAGCTTTATGATATTCTGAAGAATATGAAAAAAGACAGGGAATACGAAATTCTCGTTCTCCGATATGGCTTGAACGGAGAAAAGCCGCTTACTCAGCGTGAAATTGCGAAGAAAATGAAAATTTCTCGCTCTTATGTTTCGCGCCTTGAAAAGAAGGGGATTGATTATCTCAGAGAACAATTCGGTTTATCTTAAAAAGGGAGAGAAAATATGCCTACTATTTACTTAAGTCCGTCAACACAGGAATTTAATCAGTATTTTTCAGGCGGAAACGAAGAGATGTACATGAATCTGCTTGCCGATATTGTACAGCGTGACCTCGAAAGGAACGGAATAAAAGTTGTAAGAAATAATCCGTTTGAGCCGTTGGCTGCAGCTATTGAGGAATCTAACAGAGGGAGCTATGATTTGCACCTTGCACTTCATTCAAACGCATCACCTGAAATTTTTGCAGGAAGATTGCAAGGGTCAGATATTTATTATTATCCGGGAAGCGCGCAAGCAAAACGCTTTGCTGATATTCTTCAAAGAAACATAAAAGAAATTTACCCTAATCCAAGACTTGTAAATGTCAGAAGTACAACGGAATTGGGTGAACTTCAATTCACAAAAGCTCCTTCTGTTCTTTTTGAGGTGGCTTACCATGATAATCCCAACGACGAAATGTGGTTAAAAGAAAATCTGAATGAAATCGGCAACACGATCGCAAGGTCTGTGGCTGAATTTCTGAATGTACCTTATAATCCATGACAACTTCGGTTTATAATTGACTCCTTCACCAACGAGGGAGTTGATTTTTATTTTGTGACAATTGTGATATTTTCACTATTACTATGCCCCTTACGTGCTTGCGGATGCACGTTACAGATTTTCGGTTGACCGCAAGGGGCATCATACGAAAATAATTTATTAATTTCCTATTGCATAAAAATTTCCTTTGTGGTAAACTAACCTTGCGACACAATTTAATATGTTTACGTGTAGAAAGTGTGTAATTTTTATCATTTGATAAAAATGCATGCTCTAATTTCACATACTTTTTACACGTATATGATAATTGTGTCGCAACAATCGGAGTGATGCATTTTTCGTGCGTAGCTTCGGCTGCGCACTTTTTATTTTTGGGTAGCATTATATTTTAATAAAACTGTGCGTCTGAAGAAAAAATTTATTTTTTTCTGTCACATATTGATGTTTTTGAAATAAAATGTTATTCTTATGTCTGTATAAATTCGGAGGAGGAAGAAAAATGAAAAAATTCTTAAAAAGTACGCTTGCGATTTTTTTGATGTTACTCATGGTGGTTTTTATGATACCATTTTCAGCAGTTGCTGAAAGTGAAGAGTCAGCTACTGTTGAAACTGAATCAGAAGCTACATTCTCGTGTGAAACAGGTCTTGACCTCATTGTGTCAAATCTGACAGAAGGTGAGGAAAATCCAGATTATGTTATCACTTCGCTTGAATTTGAAGATAAGACTGCGTATGTTGAACTCAGTAATATTGCAGAATGTAATCTTATTGTTGCTGTTTATGATGAAGAAACAATGCAGATGTATGCATCAGGTATTACAGAAGTATCTATAGAACACATGACGGTTTCTGTTGAAATTGACATTGAAACCATGCCTGATTATTACATCGCTAAAGCGTATCTTGTTGACGATGAATACGCACCTCTGTGTTCTTCTTATGAAAGCTATATGAACACAACAAAGTATGAAGAATTCACAGAAAAAACTCCTGATGATTTCAGTGAAGAAGTTATTATTTTCGACGATACAAAAGAGCAGATTGATTTTGGTGTTTTGAATGAGGGAGTAGTTACAAGCGTGTTAAGCACTGAAATGACTTTTACATACAATGAAGAAACACTGACATATACTTTCTGCAATGCCATTGATGAAGTTAAAAATCTTGAGGTCGGCGATATATACTACTATGAATACGGCAATCTTTCAAATGAATTTCTCCTTTTTAAAGTAAAAAGCATTTCTGCTTCAGGCTCAACTGTTGAGATTATTCAGGATGAAGATATATCACTTTCCGAAGCATTTTCATTTATCAGAATTGATGCTGAGGGGAATTACGATAACTTGGAAATTGACAGAAGCCGGCTTGGTGAAGCACTTACGTCCATTGAAACAATTGATGAAAAAGTTTCAAATAACGGCGGTGATTCTCCTGAGTTTGACGTGGATACAGGTGAAAAAAGCTGGGGTATGGAATTTGGTGTTGAGTGGAAGATAAATGATAACGCATCTGTTAAGGGTTCGTTAGGATATAAGCTTACAACAAGCGCAAAGCTTATCTATGATGCAGTTCTTTTCGGTAAAGATTATTATGAATTTAAATTTGAAATTAAACATAAATTTTCACTTATCGGATTTGAGGTTAAAGGTGAAATTTCGGTACCGAAAGACAAAATAAGAATTCCTGTTCCGCCGATTCCCGTAGGTCCTCTTACACTTAACATTAATATAGCGCCCATTGTCGAATTCAGCGGAAGCGTGTCTTTTGATGTGGATTATATTATAAAAATGGTAGTAACTGCAGATAATGATAACGGAATGCAGAAAACTGAAAATGTCAGTACTGAGTGGGACCCTGAGCTTGATGCAGGCATTGAAATCAAATTGGGTGTAAGCATTGAATTTGAACTTACGCTGAGTAAAATTATAAGTCTCTCTCTGACAGGAGAAGGTGGTGTTAAACTTGAGGCAGATGTTGCCATGGTAGGTGTATGGCTTGACAAACATCATGATTGTCTGACCTGCGTAGAGGGTGAAACAAATGCATTTGTTAATATATCCTTAACTTTAAAAATTAAGATCATTCCTAAAGTTGTTGATTTTTCATGGGATGCAATAAAGTGGTCAAAGCAGTGGTACTTGTTTGATTTTTATGTTTCTGTAGGCTTGTCAGGCTTTTCGACCGGAAAGGGCGAGTGTCCCAATATATCCCATGCTGTTACCTTTAATGTTTACATAGAAGAAAACGGCACTCAGGTAAAACTTGAGGGAGCAAAAATTACAGCTCCAACGGGTATTTGTGATGCAAACTCAGATGAAATGTTTGCCGAAACCGAAATGCTGACGAATTCTGACGGACAGGCAGTGTTCTATTTCAAGTCAGGTGAGCACACTGCAAGTATATACTATGATGGTTATGATATTAAAACAGAAACCTTTAGTATAATCAGCAATGAGAAAATTATAGACGTGTATCTGTCGGGTGATAGCTCAGGCAATTCAGGCTCAACATCAAACCCGTTAACAGGAACTGAAAGTGTCGGTGACATTATCGAATTCGGCTCATATCCGCAGTCAGAGGTAACGTCTTCAAGCCTGAAAGCAGCTCTTGACAGCATCAGCAAGACATGGATAAGCTACGGCTATTACACGGGTACAGGTTCAACGTCAGACGGTAAAATGCAGCCGAGTGACTATATGAAATACGCAGATGTAACATATAACGGCGTGAAATACCGTGCTGTAACCTTCAGTCAGTACAGACAGTATTATACAGGTTACACAAGCTCATCAGGAAATACATATCAGGATGATAACGGATACAATACAAACACAACATATTATTTCAAATATGAGCCGCTTGAATGGCGGGTGCTTGACCCTGAAGAAGGACTTGTGATGTGCGAAAGCATAATAGACAGCCAGGCATACAACAATACGATTTATTATAATTCAACTATAGCAAATTCAAAAGGTTCAGGGTATGCATATTTTCAGGATTCAACCTGCACAACATACGCAAATGACTATGCCGCAAGCTCAATAAGAGACTGGCTGAATGATG
>CAZDQE010000052.1:0-15950 GCA_964507395.1 uncultured Eubacteriales bacterium
CACGGCGATGAAAAACCTGAGCCTAAGCCAAGAGAAGAAAGCCGTATTCAGTTGGTAAAATAATATTCAGAGAGGTTGTTTCATTTTTGATTCAACCTCTTTTAATTTGGAGTGATAAAATGAAAACACTTTATATTTCCGACCTCGACGGAACACTTCTGAATAACAGTGCAGAAATTACAGAGAGAAGCAGAACTTTTCTGAATGAATTTATATCGAAGGGAAATTACTTTTCCGTAGCCACTGCAAGGACAGGTGCAACAGTTGTTCAGATGCTTGAGGGTGTTTCTGTTAACGTGCCTGTGGTTCTGATGAACGGAGTTGCATCTTACGATATCAGAAATAAAAAGTATGTATGTGTTCATGTTTTCAGTGATAAAGCAAAGGAAGAATTTTTAAGTGAAGTCTGTTCTTTCGGCTCACCCGGTTTTCTCTATTGCATTGATGAAGACAGCCTTTCAACATATTATGAGAATACAGATTCTCCAAATGCCGAAATTTTCATAAACGAGCGTGAGAAAAAATTCGGCAAAAAGTTCACTAAGGTTGAAAGCTTTATGGAGTGTACGGAAAACAGTGTTGTATATTATTCTTATTCTGACACTTATGAAAAACTGAAACCGCTCTACGATAAAACAAAAGAAATCAAAGGTCTCAGAATTGAATTTTACCGCGACACATATCATCCCGATTTCTGGTATTTTGAGGTATGTTCAGAAAACGCTTCAAAGTACAATGCGGTGAAATGGCTCAGAGAAAAATACGGCTTTGAAAAGGTAGTAGCTTTCGGTGACAACCTGAACGATATTCCGCTTTTTGAGGCGTCCGATGAGTCTTACGCAGTGGAAAACGCAAAGGAAGATGTAAAAAAATACGCCACCGCAGTAATCGGCAAAAATACAGACGATGCAGTGGCAGAATTTCTTAATACACTGAAATAAAAGGGCGGATATCCGCCCTTTTAAATTTACATACTTCCAAGATAACTGCCGATGTTTTTGATTGCCTTTTCAGCACTCTTTTTCATGCTTGTCATAGTAGGATTTTTTGACATCATCGCACCGCCGATAAGTGCTGCACCGCTGCCGATTGCCATGGCAATACCTACACCTGTCATAACATTTTTGCCGTTTGTCTTTTTCATAAAATATTCCTCCTTGATACAGATTAGTCTTCCGACAGATATAGTTTTTGAAAACGCCTTATAAAAATGTCAAGAAAATATTGAAAATGACATACGGAAAATGTTATAATAAATAAATTGAAAGGGATGAAAATATGCCGTCTTTAAACATTGTACTCGTAGAGCCTGAAATTCCCCAGAATACAGGCAATATTGCAAGGACCTGCGCCGCAACGGGAGCACGTCTTCATATTATTGAGCCTATGGGTTTTAAAATTGACGATAAAAAATTAAAAAGAGCAGGACTTGATTACTGGCATCTGCTTGACATAACTTACTATAAGAATATTGATGAATTTTACGCAAAAAATAACGGTGAATACTTTTATTTTTCCACTAAAGCTCAGCATATATACTCAGACATAAAATACCCTGAAAATACATATCTTTTTTTCGGAAAAGAAACAAAAGGCCTGCCTGAGGAATTGCTTTTCAAAAACCCTGACAGATGCGTGAGAATGCCGATGATAAACTCGTCACATGCGAGAAGCCTCAATCTTTCAAACTGCGTGTGTGTAGGTGCATTTGAGGTTTTAAGACAGTGGGGATATCCCGAACTTCTCTGTGAGGGGAAGCTTACAAAATTTGATTGGTGAGGAGGATGCTTTGTGAACTGGATTTGGCACGGCAGCTCAGATGTAGTTTTTAAAACCGATACTGAACGAAAAAAAGATAAGCTGAAAAAAAGCATTCTCATCTTTTTAGGTTCCGCAGTAATTGTAGTTATTCTTGCTGCATTTTTCCTTATGCTTTCATATGATTTCGATATCTCTAATGTTATCGGCTCAGGGGGCGGAGAAGTAATCGGCGAGAACGACAGCTTTGTTGTGAAAAAAGTTGAGGGCGAAGAGAATATTCTCATGTACTGTACAGACGATGATGAGGAAAAGGTGATCTTCCTCGCGGCAGTCAGGTTTGATATGACGGAAAAGGAAATAAAGGTTTTGCCGATTTCTGTAAGTGATAAAATTTTTACTTTTAACGCTAAAAAAGTAAATGCAAGCAAATGCTTCAGTGAGGCGGGGGAGCTGCAGCTCGTAAAATCAGCAGGTGAATACATGGGCATAGAGTTTGATAAATACATCGGCTGTAAGGAAGGCAGTGTTGAAGGAATAACTGCGAATTTTGAGCCTCTTCAGATGGAATTTGAAAGAGATATGACCTTTAAAAGAGATTCTGACACAGTTGTCTTTGAGGAAGGCACACATGAGCTTTCAGACGATGTTGTTGTAAAGCTTCTGACTTATTCTTCAGGCGAAGGTGAAAACGAGTTCAGAGCACAGCTTCTTCTTCAGATGTTCAAGCAGTATTTTAATGAAACATCTGTTGAAAACAGAAGCATAATTTATTCCAACATTATCAGTCAGACAGACAGTGACATTTCTGTTGTAGATTTTACTTCCTATAAGGATTATATAGTTGTTCTCTCAAGTGACAGTGTTAAGAAAAAATATACTGTTGCTGAGAATCCGGATGATTTCAAGGAGTGAAAAAATTTTGATTAAGAAAATATTATCAGTAGTTCTCACCCTTGTTCTTGGTGTGGGTTCAGGCTTTTTGCTGTGGCTCGTGGCAATGGACGGCAGTGAGAAAATCAAGGAGAGAACATCTTCTCTTCCTGAAAAACCGCAGTATACATACGATGGATTTTATTACGGAAATCTTGATGATGATGAAAAAATTGCTTACGAGCAGATTGTTTCAAAAATTGAAGAAATGCCGAAAAAGATTCAGATTCCGCTCCTTGATGATGAAGGGCTGTCAGATGTTTTTGAAGCACTTCTGTACGATAATCCTACATTTTTCTTTCTTGCCGAAAACTGTAAAACTGAAACCAACAGCTTTGGTAACTGCTATTTTATCCCTGAATACACAATGAATCTTTATGAATATGACGAGAGCATGGCAGAGCTTGAAAAGGTGAGAGATGATGTAAAATCAAAGCTTGCGGACTATGTTCATGACTATGATAAGGAACTTATAATTCACGATTATATAGTTGATAAATGTGAATATGTTGAAAAAACAGGCGGAACATATTCCTCGGTTTACGGATGTCTTGTAAACGGTCAGGCTTCATGCGAGGGTTATGCAAAGGCAGTGAAATATCTTCTTGATGAAGAGGGAATTGAAAATTATCTTGCAGTCGGCACAACTGAGGGAGAAACACCGTCTTCCGGAACAGGTCACGCATGGAACATTGTAAAAATAGGCGGCGGATATTATCATCTTGATGCAACATGGAATGACCCCGAGAGCGAAGAAAATATTGTCAGCTATGCGTATTTCAATATAAATGACGAGGAGATTTCGGAAACCCACACTGTTGAAGAAAGATTTCTCGGCAGATGCACTGAAATTGAAGAAAATTATTACGTAAAAAATTCAATTTATTTTACTGAATATTCAGGCTCTGCAAGAGATGCGGTTACGTCGGAATTTGTAAAGCAGGCAAGGCTCGGCACAGACTGTGTTTCTTTCAGAATGTCAGACAGCGATTCTCTTAAGGCTGCAAAGGAAGCACTTTTTGATATGAACGGAATTTACAGTATTCTTCTTTCGGCAAGCCTGATGACAGATGAATCACTTTCTCAGGATAAAATCATGTATTCTGTCGATGAAAAGCATAATATCATAACAATCTGGGAGTTTATCGTTTGAAATAATCCCACAAGGTAAGAGTGCCTTGTGGGATTAATTATTTTTTTGTTGATTTAGAAAGAAATTTATGTTATTATCTGTATATATGTAATTTTGAAACAGGAGGCGATCGGATCAATGATTTATACAGATGGTCTTGTAAGAGCATCATGTCCCGAAGAAGCAGGTGTAGATACCTTTGTTCTGAGAGACTTTTTTGATGAGCTTAAGAAAAAGGAATATCGCTTTAAAAATATTATGATTCTGCGAAAGGGTAAGGTTGTAGCCGAGTGCACACGCTATCCCTTTGTGTCGGAAATGCCTCATACCATGTTTTCATTTTCAAAGGCCATAACCGCAATTGCAATAGGCTTTGCAATTCATGAGGGTCTGCTTCGTCTTGATACGACAATCGAGGAGCTTTTCGGTGATACATACAGTGAAAAACTGATGAAGAAGAATGAGGGTATTACTGTTCGCCATCTTCTTAACATGACTTCAGGTAAATCTGTCAGCCTTCTTGATAATAAGGAAAAGGGCAAATGGCTTGATACCTATATCAAGTCCCACCGCTATGCAAAGCCGGGAAAAAAATTCAAGTATGTAAGCGAAAATACTTATGTTCTCGGCAGGATGCTTGCAAAGGTTTCGGGACTTACAATCAGCGAATATTTAAAGCCCAGACTTTTTGAGCCTCTCAAAATGGATATTCCTTTCTGGGAAAAGGATGAGTTTGGTTTTGATGCCGGCGGCTGGGGAATTTTTATGAATATTGAGGATATGGCAAAGCTTAGTCAGTGCTTCCTTCAGAACGGCGTATGGAACGGCGTTCAGGTGATTCCCGAGGGTTGGGTAGAGGCTATGACAACTCCCTACACACGAGGACTTTACGGGCTTGATGCCAAAGAACTCGGCTTCGGCTACAACACCTGGTGCGGACGTCATGACGGATATTTCAGATTTGAGGGACTTTATTCTCAGTTTGCGTTTTTCTATCCGAGAGAGGAAGCATGCGTTGTAATCAACTGCAGTGATATCAAGCATAAGGTGATTTTTGACCTTGTTGATAAATATTTCCCAATGGCATTCAAGGATGATTTGCAGGTAGTTTCCGAGGACATCGCCGAGGAATTCAAGGAAAGCCTCAGAACCTTTTCGTATAAAATTCTGCCTGCAGCACCGAGAAATTTTGCTTCGGAAAACGGTCTTAATGACAATATTTATAAGATGCTGCCGATGAAATCCGCAACGCTTTTACCGCTTTCTTCAACATATATGCTTAAATCAAAGCCGGGATATCTGAATAACATCAAATTCAGATTCGGTGAAGATTATGCTGAAATGACATGGGACGAGAAGAATGCGGGAAAGAATGTTATCTGCATTAATCTTGACGGTAAGAGAAGGATAAGCAGTGTTCATTTCGGCGATATGCACGTACATGTTCTTGCATACGGTGCGTGGCGTGAGGACGGAAAGCTTGAGATTCAGTTCTACACAATGGAAATTCCTGAGGTCAGAACATGGGTAGTTGGGTTTGATAAAAATAAAATCAGAATCAAAAATACACTCAGTCCCAATCTTTACGAAACACTTGATAATAAATACCGCTTTGAAGGAATCAAGACAAACTTTTTGTTTGATATTGTGGCTAAAATTTCAAACTTTGCAGGCAATCTGATTTTTGTTGGGACATATCTTACGGGAAAACTTAAGAAAAAATAAAAATAAAGCTCTCAAACACGTGCTGTGCTTGAGAGCTTTTGTAAATTGAATCAGACCTTAAGTGTCCAATCGAACTTGTCTTCTTTCTCTCCCCACTGAATACCTGTGAGTTCATCATAAAGATGTTGAGTGAGCGTGCCGATTTCGCCGTTGTTGATAACGTAATCTGTTCCTTCGTAAGAGAGAAGACCGATAGGTGAAACAACTGCAGCAGTACCGCAGCCCCATGCTTCTTCAAGTCTGCCTTCTTTGAGAGCAGTGATAACTTCGTCAACTGTGATGAATGTTTCTTCAACATCGTAGCCTTCAGATTTCATAAGCTCAATACAGCTCTTTCTTGTGATACCGGGAAGAACTGAGCCGATAAGCTTGGGAGTCTTGATTTTGCCGTCGATTTTGAACATAACGTTCATAGCGCCGACTTCTTCAATGTATTTTCTTTCAACACCGTCAAGCCAGAGAACCTGTGAGAAGCCTTTTTCTTCAGCTCTTGCAGCAGCTCTGTTACTTGCAGCATAGTTGCCGCCGCATTTTGCATAGCCTGTGCCGCCGCGTACTGCACGGACATCTTCTGTTTCGATCATGATTTTAACGGGGTTGATGCCTTCCTTGTAGTAGCTGCCGACGGGAGATGCGATAATAACATATTTTGCTTCGTCAATTGCGTGAAGACCAAGCTTTGCATCTGTTGCAATAAGGAAAGGTCTGAGATAAAGAGAAGTACCCTTCTTAGAAGGAACCCAATCCTTTTCTGTTTCAACGAACTTTGTAAGTACATGGAGAGCAAGCTCTTCGTCAATCTGAGGAAGGCAGAGTCTCTCAGCGGAATTGTTAAGTCTTCTGATGTTTTCCATAGGTCTGAAAAGCTGAACCTCGCCGTCGGGAGTTCTGTAAGCCTTCAGGCCTTCAAAAACTTCTGCACCGTAGTGGAAAACGCAAGCAGCAGGGCTGAGTGACAGTTCACCGTAGGGAACGATTTTAGCATCATGCCAGCCTTCCTTTTTGCTGTAGTCCATCATGAACATGTAATCTGTGAAAACTTCACCGAAGCCGAGTGTGTTGGGATCGGGTTTAGCTTTCAGGGTATTTGCTTTTTCAAATTTGATATCTAACATTTTTATCATCCCTTTTAAATGAATATAGTAAAATTATACATCTCGTCTGAGTTTAAGTCAAGAATAATAATGTATAAAATTTGTATGGCATGAAACCGTTTGTTTGGGTTTCATGCTGATAAATTTGCGAAAAACCTTAATTATTCTTAATTTTTTTGCAATATGTTTTACAAAAAGGGAGAGTAAACTAACTGTGGGTATATATAATTTAAAGAAAGGGCGTATGTTTATGAAAAAACGGATTTTGGCACTTATTCTTTCTTTCTGCCTGATTTTCTCCACATTGGCAGTCGGAGTTTCAGCAGCAGACGGCAGCACGGACCTGTCGGAGTTTACCGTCTTTGTTTTTGACGGCGACAGTGTAACCGTAAAAAAAGGCACAGACACTAATTATGAAATTCTCGTATTGGACAGTCTGGGCGAAGAAACAGAAGCGGATTCGGAAACGGATGCAGACGGAAACACTGTCTACTCAGTTCCTGAAGCTTCAGACGGACAAATTCTGGTTTCCGTTAAGAAAAAAGGCGGAAATTATGTTTTTGAAGGCAACGGAAACGGTTGTATAACTGTTGCAAAAAGCGCGGCGGAAACAAATCTGTATCTTAACGGAATAACACTTGATGCGGATTTTACATCAGCTATTGCCGTAGGCAAATCATCAGCCTCAACTGTAACGATAATCGCAGTTGATTCAACGGTGAATACATTGAGCGATTCTGCTTACAACAATGATGATGTTTATGCAGATAACGCATCGGCGGAAAACGCGGTACTGAAGTTTAAGGCAGACACCGATGTTGTGATAGCAGGCAGCGGTGTGATAAATATTGAAGCCAACGGCAAAAATGCGATTAAGTCAAACGGCTTGCTGACAATCAATGATGCAGTGCTTAATATTGATGCTCTTGACAACGGAATCAGCAGTGAAAGTGAACTTATTATCAATTCAGGTAAAATAACGATTGAAACAGCGGAAGGCGACGGTATCAAGGCATGTGCAGACGACAGTGCTGCAGGTGACATTACCATAAACGGCGGCGATATAGAAATCAACGCGTATGCTGACGGTATACAGGCAACTATGAACCTCACGATTACAGGAGGTACATTTGATATCACCACATACGGCGGCTACGATGCAGTATATGACGGCGATGATGATTCTTATCCCAGTGCAAAAGGTCTGAAAGCTTCAGGCTCATATACTGTAACTGCAGATGACGGAACAGAATCAGAGGTTGATGCAACAGGATGTCAGCTTGTAATTTCAGGCGGAACATTCAATCTCAACTGTGCGGACGATGCGATTCATTCAGACGGGGATGCTTACATAACAGGCGGTACCTATGTAATTTCAACAGGTGACGATGCAATACACAGTGAGTATATTCTTACTCTCGGTGCGGAAAACGGAAATGACAGCGACCTGAAAGTTACGATTGAAAACAGCTATGAAGGTATTGAAGGTGCAACTATTTCGATTTACAGCGGCACATACAAAATCTTCAGCAGTGATGACTGTATAAATGCAGCCAATGCAGACCTTACAGGTTATGCCTTTACAATGGATATTTACGGCGGTAATATCTATGCTTCAACAACAGAGGGTGACTGCTTTGACTCCAACGGTAACCTTACGATTTACGGCGGAACGGTTGTTGCCCTTGCAGGAATCAACACTTCTGACAATGAGGCTCTTGACAGTGACGGAACAATGACAATCAAGGGAGGCTCTGTGTTTACTGTTCAGAGCAGTTCAAATTCGATGACACGCTATTACAGCGAACAGGCTTATGCCGCATGGACATCAGCAGGAACCGTTACTGCATCAACAGGCTCTACTTCGTCTTCAATCGGAGGCTCTATCGGTAACCGTCCCGGAATGGGCGGCGGTTCTTCAGGCTCATTTATTTCAGATAAATCCGTAATTACAATTACCGATTCTTCTTCAAACGTAATATTCAGTGTTGTCGTTGACTGGCAGGGTGAGTGGAGCAATAAAAAGATGTCATACGCTGTTTATTCAAGCGATGCTCTGACAAGCGGTGCTAAATATACAATTGCCGTTTCAAGCTATGTAGCGACTGCTTCTGTTACACTCAGTGACGAGGAAATAGAATTTTCTGGAGAAAACACAACATATCAGCTTACGGCTGTTGTGTCACCGACAAACGCATCAGACCGGACGCTCGTATGGACTTCAAGTGACGATTCGGTTGTAACGGTTGATGATAACGGTCTTGTAAAATGTGTAGGTGAAGGAACTGCTGTTATCACTGTAACAACAGTTGACGGATACTCTGACACATGTCAGGTTACTGTTTCGCATGAATGTTCATCATTACAGCTTGAAGTGGTCGAAGGTAAAGATGCAGACTGCTATAATGACGGAAATATAACTTATTATAAATGCTCATGCGGAAAGCTTTATTCAGACAGCGAAGCGAAAACCGAGATATCTCTTGATGATGTAATAATAAACGCCTCAGCACATCCGCAGGAAAGTCTTGCATATACAGAAGCAAAAGCGGCAACTCACACAGAGGACGGTAATACAGAATACTGGACATGTACACTCTGCGGTAATAATTTTGCTGATGAAGCTTGTACGGAGCAGGTAAGCGATGTTGTGATTCCTGCGGCAGGCCATGACGATGCAGATGATCTTGATTGGACAAAAGAAGATGAAAACCACAGCAAGGTATGTTCATGCGGTGAAGTGTTGGCGAGTGAAGCACATGATTTCAATTGGATAATTGACACAGCATCAACGTGTACAGCAGAAGGTGTACAGCATGAAGAATGTGAAATCTGCGGATTTGTGAGAAATGAAAACACACCTGTAGAGAAAGCCTCACATTCACTTGAAAAGGTTGAAGGTACTGATGCTACTTGCACAGAGGACGGTAACACAGACTACTGGAAATGTTCGGTGTGCGAAAAAATATACGCTGATGAGAGTTGTGCACTTGAAATTGCCGAGGAAGATGTTCTGATACCGAGTGAGGGACACGATTATGTTCCTGTTGTAACTGAGCCTACCACCGAGTCCTATGGCTATACAACGTACACATGTTCTGTCTGCGGAGATTATTATACATCGGATTACATTGATCCGATTGAACCTGTGAAAACAGTAACGGTAAGCGGAACTGTAACAAGCTTCATATTAGAAACAGATGAAGTTGCAATCACGCTGAGAGCAACTTCTTCCGATGAAATCCTTTATCAGACAGTGACAGTCGGAACAGAAGGAGCATACGTTCTTGAAAATGTTGCAGCAGGGGAATATATTCTTGAAGTTTCAAAGAAAAACCATGTAAATCGTGAGTACGAAGTTACTGTTTCTGAAGATGCGGTAACAATGGATTTGAAAATATGTTCTGTCGGAGACGTTAACGGTGACGGCAAAGTCAACTCAATTGATGTAGCTCTTGCAAATGCACATGCTAAAGGAGTAACCGTAATTGAGGGTTATCAGTTACTGTGCGCAGATGTTACAGGAGATTCAAAGGTCAATTCAATAGATGTTGCACGCATAAATGCCCACGCAAAGGGTGTTTCATTGCTCTGGTAAACCACAGGAAAAATCCCTCTCTGAGAACCCTCAGAGGGGGATTTAGCAAACAAAAAACGGGCTGACACGAACGCCGACTACGGATATGAAGGATTTTGTTTTGCACAGAATCCTATGTATATCGGTAGTCGGCGAAAGTTCAGCCTGTTTTAATTTTCAAAATTTATTTGTTTACGTTCTGAAGTCCTAATTTTTCAACAGCTTCTTCACGCATTTTATATTTAAGAATTTTACCTGCCGCATTTTTCGGGAAAGAAGATACAAACTCAATGTAACGGGGAACCTTGTGTCTTGCCATGTGTGAAAGAATGTAATCCTTCATCTCCTCAACTGTCATTGAGTAACCGTCTTTCAGAATAATGCAAGCCATAATTTCCTCGCCGTAACGCTTGTCGGGAACACCGATAACCTGAACATCTTCAACAGCTTCGTGAGTGAAAATAAACTCTTCGATTTCTCTCGGATAAATATTTTCACCGCCGCGGATAATCATGTCTTTAAGACGGCCTGTGATAAGGTAATATCCGTCAGGTCTTCTGCAGGCGATGTCACCTGTATGAAGCCAGCCCTTAGCGTCGATTGCTGAAGCAGTTGCTTTCGGCATTTTGTAGTAGCCTTTCATGATGTTGTAACCGCGTGCTACAAACTCACCGTTTTCGCCGTCAGGCAGATCTTCGCCTGTTTCGGGGTCGATGATTTTACATTCAACATTGGGGAAAGCACTGCCTACAGTTTCTGTTCTGTGTTCAAGGCTTTCTGTGAATTCGCCCATTGTACAACCGGGAGATGCTTCAGTCTGTCCGTAAACGCTGAGAATCTGAGTCATGTTCATCTCTTTTGCAGCTCTCTTCATCAGGTCAGCAGGGCAGTTAGCACCTGCCATAATGCCTATTCTCATGTAAGAAAAGTCTGTTTTTGCAAAGTCCTCATGCTGGAACATTGCAATGAACATTGTGGGAACACCGTTGAAGCAGGTAATTCTTTCAAGGTTGATGCAAGCCAGTGAAGATTTTGCTGAGAAATAGGGGAGAGGACAGAGCGTACCGCCGTGGGACATAATTGATGTCATTGTAAGCACCATGCCGAAGCAGTGGAACATAGGAACCTGAACCATCATTCTGTCAGCAGTTGAAAGGTCCATTCTGTCGCCGATACATTTACCGTTATTGACGATATTATAGTGTGTGAGCATAACACCCTTGGGGAAGCCTGTTGTACCTGATGTGTACTGCATGTTTGCAACATCGTGGCAGTCAACATTTGCGGCTCTTCTGTAAACCTCTTCAACGGGAACATTTGCAGAGAAGTTCATGGCATCGTCCCATGTAAGGCAACCCTTCTGTCTGTAACCTACAGTAATAATATTGCGCAGGAATGGAAGCTTCTTGCAATGAAGGGGCTGACCGGGAACTGCTGTTTCAAGCTCGGGGCAAAGCTCTGCAATTGATTCTGCATAGTTTGAGTCAAGGCAGGATTCAATTGTAACAAGAGTGTGAGTGTCTGACTGCTTGAGAAGGTATTCAATTTCGTGAATTTTGTAAGCAGTGTTGACAGTAACGAGGATTGCACCGATTTTTGTTGCTGCCCAGAAAGATATGAACCACTGAGGGATATTTGTTGCCCATACAGCAACCTTATCACCGGGTTTTACGCCGAGAGCAATAAGTGAACGTGCAAATGTGTCAACGTCATCGCGGAATTCTGAATATGTTCTTGTGTAGTCGAGAGTTGTGTATTTGAATGCGTACTGGTCGGGGAACTCTTCAACAACTCTGTCAAGAAGCTGAGAGAATGTGTATTCGATAAGTGCTTCCTTCGGCCAGATGAATTTACCTGTGCCTGTGGCATTATGGTAGAGGGCGCTTTTCTTGTTGTGCTTTGTTCTAAAACGGCGCATGAAGTTCACAAAGTGAGGGAAGATAACCTCTAAATCGCTGATTTCTTCGATTCTGTCGGGAGCCCATTCAATTGAAATGAAGCCCACATAGTTGATTGAACGAAGAGCGTTCATCATTTCCTCAAAGGGGAGCTCGCCGTCACCGATAAGAGTATAAACTGTCTTGTCGCCCTCTTTGACTGCATCTGCAACATGAACAAGCTTTACATAAGAGCCTAAGTTTTTGATTGTGGTTTCTGCATCCTCATTTCCTGTAAAGAAAGTGTCGTGCATATTCCAGTCAACACAAAGCCAGTCGCTTGCAAACTCATTGAGTACGCCGCAAAGCTTTGTTGTGTCAGAGTAAATGCCTGTTGTTTCAATAAGGAGAACAACCTTTTCTTTTTCGGCAAGTCGGATTGCATCCTTCAGAAGGGAAATAACCTTTTCGTCGTTATCTTCGCCCGTGTATGTGATTTTCACATACTGAGATGCAAGTGTGCTTGCGGCAGAAATACATTCTGAAATTTTATCAAGGTCAGTTAAATCGCCCTCGTAGTCAACTGCAGAAACAGTAAGACCTAAATTTTTAAGCTTGCGTTTAACTGAGGGAGTGTTGCTTGCGTTGAGAGGGCCGTTAGCAGATGTGAAAACCTCGTCGCTGATATCGTGAATCTCAATGCCCTTGAAGCCGATATCCTGAGCTGTCATGCAGAAATCGCTCCATGAATAACCCTTCCAGTTTTTTGTAGAAAAAGCAAGTTTCATCTGTTAACCCTCCTCGTAAACAATTTTGTTAAGAGCACTTACATATGCCCTGATAGATGCGCTGATAATGTCTGTTGAAACGCCGTTACCTGCGTAAACCTTGCCGTTTGAACGGAGCTTAACAATTGCAGAAGCCATAGCCTCTGTGCCTTCGGTAACTGACTGAATCTGGAAATCGTCAAGCTCGTAGTGGCAGCCAACGATCTGTTCGATTGCCATGAAAGCAGCATTGATGGGACCGTCACCTACACTGACTCCGCCGATTTCCTTGCCGTCTTTTTTCATTGTTATGTTTGCGGTAGCGGAAATGATATTACCGCTGTTGATAACATAGCTGTCAAGCTTATATGTAGCAGGAACCTGAAGTGCAACGCTTGCTACGATTGCATCAAGCTCTTTAGCAGTAACGGTTTTCTTTCTCTTTGCAACTCTGCTGAAAGATTCAAAAACATTTGCCACATCGTTTTCGCTGAGGTCGTAGCCAAGCTCTCTTACAGCCTTTGAAACGATTGAAATATCGTCGCCTTCTGAAAGCGTGAGACCCTCATGTTCATTTTCTGAAACTGAATCGAATACAGACGTACGTGAAGAGGCAGATCTGATAGCGTTTTCAATCATGGCAAGAACTCTCTTGAATTCTGTTGCCCTAACATTTGTGCTGATATCACAGGAATCACCGCGGGCTTTGAGAATGTTTACAATGCTTTCAATGCCGGGGAATTCTTCTCCGCTGACAGTAGTTTTGATTTCTTCTGCGCCAGCCTTGATACCTGCAAAAGCACATGCGCTCGCCATTGAGATTGAGTTGTTGGCTTCGATTGAAAGGGAAGCTGATTTCAAAGCGGGAACAGCATCATAGATTTCTGAAATAAATGCGCCGAATTCGTCAGCGAACATTGTTCCTGCAGTGTCGCATACCGTGATAACATTTGCGCCTGCTTCAAGTGCAGCTTCGATTGATTTATAGAGGAAATCTTTTTCGCATCTTGTAGCATCAACTGCTGTGAATTCAACGTCAGCACAGAGAGCTTTAGCCTTTTTAACAAGAGCGGAAATCAACTCAATAATTGCCTGAGGCTTTTTGTGACACTGGTATTCCATCTGAACAGGTGAAACGGGAACTCTTACGTTAAGTCTGGGCTTTCTTGCATCCTTAATGCACTCAAAAGCCTTTTCAACCTCGCCCTCGGTCAAGCCTGTGGGACAGGAGAGAGTACAGTTTTTAACTGTCAGGGCAATTGTTCTGACAAGAAGCTCGTCAGTTTTGCCACCGTCGACCATACCTGTTTCGACTGTGTCGATTTTTAGTTTATCAAGTAATTTTGCAAGCTCTATTTTGTTTTTAAAGCTGATAGTGCTTTTTTTGTCGGACATGATCTGTCTCAAAGTAATGTCTGCGATTTTAACTGTTTTCACGGTAAAAACCTCCTGAATAAAAAAATAAGCCCCTGAAGCTTAGTATTAAGCCTCAGGGACGATAATAAACTTATCGCGGTACCACCCATATTGCTGAAAGTCAGCCACTCATCGGACTCGTTTCAAGTCCATAGCCATGATAACGGGGCATCCGTAACTCCTTATGCAGTTCATCTGAACGGTTAGGGAATTCTGCTCTGATACGAGACTGCACATAAACTTATCTATCGGCTCACAGCTACCGCCGACTCTCTGAAAGACACGGTAAAGTGCTTAATATCTTCATCGCATTTAAATTTTAGATTTTCAATTATTCTAACATAATTAGAAATAAAAGTCAATAGTAAAAATCAAAAAATATCGGGCACATTTCTGTACCCGATAAAAATGTTTAAATATAAGAATTACAGTTTCATTGCAACGTCCCATGCCTGCCAGATAACAGTTCTGAGGTTGCCGACTTTTGAAGCGTCGCCTATGATGTGAACGTGTTTTGCTTTTTCAGCAACGGGAGCACTCTTGTAGCCGACTGAAAGGATTACGTTGTCAGCGGGAATGTCGATCGATTTGCCGTCCTTAGTCTGAACCGTAACGCCGTCTTTGCGGATTTCAGTTGTTTTTGTTTCAAGATAAACGGGAACATCGTTAGCCTTGAAGCAGTCACGAAGGAAGCTTGTGTTTGCAAGAGCAACACCGGGAGTTGTGATAAGGTCATCCTGCATTTCGATGATAACAGGTTTCTTGCCCTGAAGGAAGAGGTCGTAAGCAATTTCACAGCCTGTAAGACCGCCGCCTACAACAACTACGTTGTCGCCAACTGTCTTTTTGCCGAGAAGGTAGTCACAAGCCTCGATGCCGTATTCGTTTGCGCCCTTAACGGGGATTTTGTTAGGTGTTGATCCTGTAGCAACGATAACCTCGTCAGCACCGAGAGAAGCAACATCCTTAACCTCTGTGTTCATCTTAACTGTGATTGAGGGGTATTTCTGAATTTCACGGTTGTACCATGCGATAAGGTCACGGTCTTTCTCCTTGAAAGAGGGAGCAGCTGCTGCGATAAATACACCACCGAGAACATCACTCTTTTCATAGAGAGTAACCGTATGACCGCGTTTTGCACAAACGATAGCAGCTTCCATACCGCCGATACCGCCGCCGATAACAGCAATTTTCTTAGCTTTCTTAGCGGGAGCGATCTTATATTTCTTTGACTGCATTGTTTCGGGATTAAGTGCACAGCGTGCAAGACCCATTGTATCTTTAAGGTCCTGAGTATTTGCGTGACCCTTTGAGGATGAGAAGTTGAAGCAACCGCTGTGACAGCAGATACAGGGTTTGATTTCTTCAAGTCTGTCTTCAATGATTTTTGTAATCCATTCGGGGTCTGTGAGGCACTGACGTGCCACACCGACACCGTCGATTTTCCCTTCTTTACTTGCTTCTGCACCAACGTCGGGTTCCATACGGCCTGCACAAACAACAGGGATGTCAACAAACTTTTTGATGTGAGCTACATCATCAAGGTTACAGTTCTGGGGCATGTACATGGGGGGATGTGCCCAGTACCAAGAGTCGTATGTACCGTTGTCGGCGTTGAGCATGTCGTAACCTGCATCCTGAAGATACTTAGCAGCTCTTTCAGATTCTTCC
>CAZDQE010000053.1:0-15851 GCA_964507395.1 uncultured Eubacteriales bacterium
TTATCACTCCTATCGCTATCGAAGAAGGTCTTCGTTTCGCTATCCGTGAAGGTGGCCGTACAGTTGGTTCAGGCGTTGTTACAGCAATCGCTGAATAATTCAACTGCTCGTAGCTGATTATTAAAACAAAATGCACCGCAGACTCCCCGTGAGTTTGCGGTGTTTTTTCTCGTAGGGCAGGAGCGTGCTCCTGCTGTCCTGAAATTTCATAGAGCTTTCGAGAAAAGCCGGATTTTTCATTGAAATATTTGTAATTTTATTCTTATTGTGTTATCATATACCCCGAAGGTGATATATATGGAAATTAAAATCAGAAGAGCAGAGTCAAAAGATGCTCCGAAAATTGCCGAAATGTTAATAGACATCGGCGAACTTCATCACAACGGCAGACCTGATATTTATAAGAATAATCTGCAGAAATATAATGAAACTGATATTATTGAAATTCTGGATGACGAAAATTCACCGATTTATGTGGCTACAGACGAAGATGATAATGTTGCGGGATATGCTTTCTGCCAAATAAAAGAGGTTGAGGGAAGCAAGGCTCTTGTGAGCAGAAAATATATGTATATTGATGACTTTTGTGTTGACGAAAAATACCGCAAAATGCACATCGGTCAGATGCTTATGCAGTCTGTAATTGAAGATGCAAAGAAAAACGGCATTCCCTCAATTGAACTGAATGTGTGGGAGTTTAACGAAAGCGCAATAAAATTCTACGAAAAATGCGGATTTTCAACTCAAAAAAGAGAAATGGAAATAGTTCTGTAGAATACAAAACGCAGAATTTCAGGGCTGCGGTACGATTTTATAATAATATCGGTGGGCTTATCATAGGGAAGAACCTTGCGGTCTTCCGCAACATAATATAAAACCAGCGGGGCTGTATCAAAACATCATAAGCAGATGTTGTTGATGCAGCCCCTTCGCTTAAAACTCTTCTTTAATTGTAGTGTTTGTTTCTGCAGATTTGAAAATATATTCAATAAGTTTAATCAGACGTCTTTGCTGTGCGTGAGTTACGATCTGTGTTGCGTTACCTCTGAGAACATCAAGAATATTGTCGTAATATTCTGCCCAGTCACTTTTAACCGGTTCAGTGGGATAATCATCAATACTGTCATCAGTTCTGGGTGCCATTGTTTTGGTAAGTCCGACACCTGCAACAACGGGAACTGCGTCTTTGTTTTTCCAGTCGGTGACCATTGATATTTTTCCGTTTCCGTCCCAGTCGTCAATCTGTGCTGAACCGTTTTCACCAAGAACATACCAGAGAGGGAGACTGATGAAGTTATTTGTAGAAACCTCAATAAGCCATTCAACATCGTTGTCAAACTTAATAAGAGCCGTGAAACCGTCATCGACTTCATCGTTTGTGATGTGAGTGAGTGTGGCATAAATTGAAATTATTTTATGTTCACCCATCATTGTCAGCATTTGGTCGAGAAGATGCACTCCCCAATCGTACAACATACCGCCGCCGGGTTGTCTGTTTCTCCAATCACCGGGGACACCGCGTGAGCCGTGGACTCTGTGTTCAAAACGGAAAATTCTGCCCAGCTTATTTTCGTCGTAAATCTTCTTGACTGTCAGATAGCAGGGGTCCCAACGTCTGTTCTGATGAACAGTGAAAAGTTTGCCGGTTCTTTCCGAACATTTTATCATCTCGTCAAGATCTTCCGAAGACATAGTAACAGGTTTTTCTGAAACTACACCTTTGCCTGCTTCCATTGCACGGATTGCATAGTCTTTGTGGAATTCATTTGGAGTAGCAATTGTGATGAACTGAATTCTGTCATCATTTAAAAGTTCCTCAGCACTTGCAAAAGCGTGAAGTCCTTTGCTTTCTGCGATTTTATTTCTTTCGGGATTGATATCGTATTCGCCGATGATTTCAATATCATCGCGTTTGCTTAATTTCTCAAAATGGTAGTTACCCATTCCGCCGTAACCGATAAGTCCCCATCCGATTTTATTTGACATTATACCCACCACATTTCACCTGTTTTCTGAGTAATAAGAACGCCTTTCAGCATTTCAACCGCCTTTGTGAGTCCTTCATCCTGACTCATAAGGCTGTCCTCATGTTCAATGCTGATTGCGTAGTCATAGCCTACAAGTCTGAGATTGCTTATGATATCTTTCCAGTAAGATGCGTCATTGCCGTATCCTACGCTGCGGAAAATCCATGAGCGATTAATTTCATCGCCGTAGGGCTTGGTATCAAGAACACCGTTGACGGCAGTGTTGTACTTATCAATCTTAGTGTCCTTTGCATGGAAATGGAAAATTGCATCACCCAGTTTTCTGATAGCTGCAACAGGTTCGATTCCTTGCCAGATAAGATGGCTTGGGTCGAAGTTTGCACCGATTTCAGGACCAACGGCTTCGCGAAGCTTCAGAAGTGAATCTGTATTATATACGCAGAAGCCGGGGTGAAGCTCAAGGGCAATTTTGTCTACGCCGTGTTCCTTTGCGAAAGCAACGGTTTTCTTCCAATAGGGGATGAGTACATCGTTCCACTGATATTCAAGAATGTCACCGAATTCGTTGGGCCAGGGACAAGTAACCCAGTTAGGATATTTTGCGCCTTCCCAGTCACCGGGACAGCCTGAGAATGTGTTGATCTGATGAATTCCGAGCTTTTCGGCAAGAAGGATTGTGTTGCGGATAACTTTGTCAAAATCTGCAGCGATTTCCTTGTTGGGATGAACAGGGTTTCCGTGACAGCTCAAAGCGCTTATCTCAAGACCGTATTTGTCCAGAGTAGCTTTGAATTCTTCAAAGGCTTTTTCATCATTCAGAAGAACTTCGGGATTTGCGTGAGCATTTCCGGGGTATCCGCCGCAGCCGATTTCTACCATTTCAATGCCCTTTGATTTAAAATATGCCAACGCTTCATCAAGCGATTTGTTACTGAGAAGTGTTGTGAAAACACCAAGTTTCATTGTTCTGCACCTCGTAAATTAAAGATTGGCTTTGAAATAAGCCATGCTTCTTGTAATATCTTCAACGCCTGTGGGAACAGGGTCGTCATTTTCGAGAACGAGCCATTCCATGTCGACCTCTTTTGCTGCCTTGAAAACTGAAAGAAGGTCATTGTTGCCTTCGCCGAGAGCGGTAGGCTTTCTGTCAATGCCGTCTTTGATGTGGAGAAGAATGATTCTGTCTTTGTTTTCGGTGATGTATTTGTAGTTGTCAGCACCGCCGCAGAAGCTCCAGTATGTGTCAACCTCAAGATATGCTTTATCTGCGATTGCATCCATGCAAAGCTTGTCACCGAATTTGATTTCATATTCTTCTGTATGGTTGTGATAGTAGAATTTGAGACCGTCATCGGCATATTTTTCGTTTGCGTGACCGAAAACATCGTTGAGGATTTTAACATCTTCTTCAGTGCTGTGAGGTGCACCGCCGATACCGATATATTTCATACCGAGAGCCTTTGCTGCTTTTACTGTTTCTTCAAGCTTGGGCTCTTTAAGGTCATCAAGACCCATGTGACAGCCAACTGCAACGAGGCCGAGCTCATCAAGTCTTGCCTTGATAACTTCAGGCTCAAGACCTGCAAAGCCTGCAAATTCAACACCGTCAAAGCCGATTTCTTTTACCTTTCCGAGAATGTCAAGAAATTCCTCTCCGTTTGTGTAGTCATTTCTGAGAGAATAAAGCTGTACTGCAAGTTTCATTTTTATTATCCCCCTTATGCAAGATAAACAGGTTTGCCTGTTTTAGCTGATTCGTAAATAGCTTCAAGAATCTGCGTAACTACGATAGCCTGTTCGGGTTTTGTGTTAACTTCTGTGTCATTTATAACAGCGTCAATCCAAAGACGGGCTTCGAGCTCTGAGGGGTCCATTTTTGCGCCGTCATAGAATGCAACGCCGCCTGCATTAAAGTCAGGTGTTTCAATAACCTGACGGTTGTTTTTAACGTAGTTGAGGGTGAGATCATCAAGCATATCAGCGCCGCCCTTTGTACCGCAAAGAGTAGTTGCGGCTTCAATAGGATTTCTGATATTGAGTGCCCAGCTTGATTCAAGAACGATTGTTGCGCCGTTTTCCATAACAACAAAACCGAATGCTGAATCTTCAACCGTAAATTTTTCGGGATCCCAGTCGCCCCATGCGTTTGCGGTGCCCTTCTGCTGACCGAGTTTTTTGTATGTTGTACCGACTACCATTCTGGGCTTGTAGTTATCCATCATCCAGAGTGTCAGGTCAAGAGCGTGTGTGCCGATATCAATAAGGGGACCGCCGCCCTGTTCATATTCGTTGAGAAAAACGCCCCATGTGGGAACTGCACGGCGTCTGAGAGCGTGAGCTTTTGCAAAGTAGATTTCACCAAGCTCTCCGTTTTTGCAGCATTCTTTAAGGTAAATAGATTCGGATCTGCAACGTGACTGATAACCGATTGTAAGCTTTTTGCCTGTTCTCTGAGCAGCTTCAAGCATTTTCTGAGCCTCAGCATAAGTTTTTGCCATAGGCTTTTCGCACATTACGTGCTTGCCTGCTTCAAGAGAATCAACAGTGATAAAGCTGTGTGAACGGTTAGGTGTGCAGACATGAACAACGTCAATTGTTTCATCTTTCAGGAGTTCTTTGTAGTCTGTGTAAACCTTAGCATCGGGAGTACCGAATTTTTTTGCAGCGCTCACTGCTTTTTCTTCTATGATATCGCAGAAAGCAACCATTTCAACCTTGTCATCAATCTTCTGCAGTGAGGGCATGTGTTTGCCGTTAGCGATGCCGCCGCAACCGATAATACCGACTTTTAATTTTTTTTCCATATTTCTACCTCCAAATTGAGAAACAGGGGATAGCTTATCCGCTTTTCTCTAATTATGTTAATGATACCACAATGACATGATTTTGCAATACTTTTTTGAGAATTTGCACCAATTTTTTTATATTTTCTTGTCCGTGTATGGTATATATGATATAATATAAAAAGGTGAATCTCATGAGAAAAATTGACTACACAATTACAAGTGAATTTGATGGTGATAAGGTCTTGTGGTATCTGAGAGGTCAGGCGCATCTTTCGGCAAGGCTTGTTGCATCACTGAAAACCATTCCAGAAGGAATTCTCCTTAACGGTGAGCATATAAGAACTGTTGACCGCATACATACAGGGGATATTCTTACGGTGAATATTCCGTCAGGTGAAAGCACTGCAGAGGCAAGAGAAGGCGACCTTGATGTGGTATATGAGGATGAGGATATCCTTATTGTCAATAAAAGCCCTTTTATTGCCGTTCATCCTACTCACAATCATCAGGGTGATACACTTGCTAATGTTGTGACAGGCTATCTGCTTTCAAAGGGGAAATCGGCGGTTTTCAGAGCAGTAGGCAGACTTGATAAGGGTACATCGGGTCTTATGATGATGGCGATGAACGGATATGCGGCATCAAGGCTTTCTGAAACGGGCGTAGAAAAGGAATATCTTGCAATTGTAGAAGGTGTGTATACAGCTTCGGGTACAATTGATAAGCCTATTTACAGACCTGACCCTATGAAAACATTGAGAGCAGCAGGGGACCATGGTGACAGGGCAGTGACACATTATACTGCAGCAGCAAGTGACGGAAAAAGGACTCTTCTCAGAATACGCCTTGAAACAGGCAGAACGCATCAGATAAGAGTGCATTTTTCATATATGGGCACACCTCTTACGGGAGATGATATGTACGGAGAAAAAAGCGGAGTTCTTGAAAGACACGCTCTTCACTGCGGGAAAATGGAATTCACTCATCCTGTGACAGGGGAGCGGATTTCTGCAGAAGCACCTATGCCTGAGGATATGCAAAAAATTTACGGAAAAATTTGCAAAAACGCAATTTTTGTTGAAGAAAGCAAACACTAAATGTTGAAAAAATACAAAACGGTTACAAAACGCGGTGAAAATTTACAGTAAAATTACAATTGTTAAGATTGGTAAAAGATTTTCGTAAAACCTCTTTATTTTTACGAGATATAGTGTTATAATATATTTGCGCGACTATGCGTGGGTTTTGTCGCGTAAAAAATGCGTTAAAAAAGTTTACAAATGTAACTTTTCTCAGATTTCGAGATACTAGATATAGAACAGACGATTTTCAGAACCAACTCTGCGGCAGTACATATGCAATATATGATATGCAGAGAGTAAGGAGAGTGTAAGGGCTTGGAAAAAATCGTAATTAACGGTGGAAACGAACTCTACGGAGAGATTGATATAAGCGGTGCAAAAAATGCTGCGATTGCAATTTTACCTGCAACAATTCTTGCAGAAGATATTTGCAGAATCGAAAATTTGCCCGATATCAGCGACGTAAAGCTTATGATAGATATTCTGTCACTTCTCGGTGCACAGATTAAATATATCAACAGAAGTACAATTGAGGTTGACACAAGATTTGTTTCGGCTACGGAAGTTCCCTATGACTACGCAAAGCAGATGAGAGCTTCATATTACTTTATCGGTGCTCTTCTCGGCAGATTCGGGGAGGCGAGAGTTGCAATGCCGGGCGGATGCTTCTTCGGTGTTCGTCCCATTGACCAGCATATCAAGGGCTTTGAGGCTCTGGGATGTGCAGTGAACATTGAAAATGCTATAGTTGATGCTTCGGCAGACGGCAACATGTACGGAAGTTCAATTTACATGGACGTTGTATCTGTAGGCGCAACTATGAATATTATGCTGGCGGCAGTTAAGGCGAGAGGTCTTACTATTATCGAAAATGCGGCAAAGGAGCCGCATATAGTTGACCTTGCAAACTTCCTTAACACAATGGGCGCAGATATCAGAGGTGCAGGTACTGACGTTATCAGAATCAGAGGTGTTGAACAGCTTCACGGCTGCACTTATTCAGTTGTTCCCGACCAGATTGAAGCCGGCACCTACATGGTAGCAGCGGCGGCAACAGGCGGTAATGTGCTTATTAATCACGTAATTCCCAAGCATCTTGAATCAATAACATCAAAGCTTGAAGAATGCGGTGTTATTGTTGAAGAATATGATGAAGCGGTAAGAATCATCAGCACAAAGAGACCTAAAAAGTGCAATGTCAAAACAATGCCTCATCCCGGCTTCCCCACAGACATGCAGCCTCAGATGGCAGTTCTGCTGACTCTGGCAGAAGGGACAAGCATTATTTCCGAAAGTGTATGGGACAGCCGTTTCCGTTATATTGAACAGCTTCTCAGATTCGGTGCGAAGGTGCAGGTAAACGGTAATATCGCAGTAATCGAAGGTGTGGAAAAGCTCAAAGCGGCACCTGTAAAAGCGGTTGACCTGAGAGCAGGAGCGGCAATGATTATTGCAGGACTTGCGGCAGAAGGTCAAAGCGAAATTGAAGATATAAAATATATCGACAGAGGCTATGAGGATGTTGTTGAAAAACTCCGTAAGGTAGGAGCTGACATTAAAAGAATTGCTGTCAGAGAGCCTCAGAGCGCATCTCACGCAGGATAATTTAATCAATCAATTAAATCCCACACTTGATGTGGGATTGATTGTTTTTCGGAGGAATAATTTTGGCAAGATTTTGTTCTTTATATTCATCGTCAAGCGGAAACAGTACATACATTGGCATGGCAGGCGAAGGGGTGCTTGTGGACATCGGTGTTTCGCTGAAAAAGCTGAAGGAAGCATGTGAGCTTCAGAATATCGACCTTGAAAGCATAAAAGGTGTTTTTGTGACTCATGAGCACAGTGACCATGTAAAGGGACTCAAGCCTTTTCTTTCAAAGTATAAAGTTCCTGTTTTTTCTTCGGAAGAAACACTTGAGGCTTTGATAAAAAGCGGCAATATTCCCGTGGGTGCAGAGTGTATTCCGATTACAGACGACCGGGGAATCGGTAGCATAAAAGTTAACGCTTTCCACACCTCTCACGATACTCCCGTAAGCCTTGGTTACAGATTTTCACTTCCTGATGAGAGAATAATTTCAGTTTGTACTGATTTAGGCTATGTAAGCGAAGAGGTCCTGAACGGTATTATGAAAAGTGATCTTGTTCTTCTTGAATCCAATCACGATGAACAGATGCTGAAAACAGGTCCGTACCCGTTTGATTTGAAAAGAAGAATCCTTTCAGAACACGGACATCTTTCAAATACCATGTGTGCGGAAACTGCGACCAGCCTTCTTTCGGGAGGTACAACAAGGTTTGTTCTCGGACACCTGAGCCATGAAAACAATACTCCCGACAAGGCTTACGCCGAGACCTTCAAAAGCCTTGATATGTGCGGAGCAAGAATCAACATAGACTATACGCTCACCGTTGCAGGTGACAAAAATAAAATGATAAGACTGTAACGCCTTAATAATACAGGAATTTTTGTCCGAGAAACAAAAACTTCTTTACCAACACTCGGCGAAATAACGGTCTTATCATTTTTTTATAATACTATTAGGTTTTTAGGTGAAGAAGTAAGATTTCTGCAGCCGTTTTCCGTTATGACAACAAAATCCTCAATTCTTACGCCGAATTCACCGGGCAGATAAATTCCCGGCTCTACCGTGACAACATTTCCTGTTTCCAGAACTGCTTTTGATTTTGGTGCAAGGTTAGGTGTTTCATGAATTTCGATTCCTACGCCGTGACCTGTGGAATGACCGAAGAATTCACCGTAGCCTGCTTTTTTTATTACATCTCTTGCGGCCTTATCAGCATCAGAGCATTTAACACCTGCTTTGAGTAAAGCAAGTGAGCTTTCCTGTGCTTTCAGAACAGTGTTGTAGATTTCAGCCTGTTTTGTTGAAACCTCACCTACAGCAACGGTTCTTGTCATGTCGCTTCTGTATGAGTCAAAGACAGCACCGTAATCCATGGTAATAAAATCGCCTTTTTTTACTTTGTTATCGGTAGGGACACCGTGAGGCTTGGATGTGTTATTGCCTGCAATTGCAATTGTATCGAAAGCAAAGCCCTCAGAGCCGTTCTTTCTCATAATGTTTTCAAGCCTTGCGGCAATTTCAAGCTCGCTGACACCTTCTTTTATAAAAGAAAGGATATCGTCAAAGGCTTTTTCGGCAATAAGTTGAGATGTGTGTATTTTGCTGATTTCTTCCTCTGTCTTGACTTCTCTGAGCCTTGCAAGATTTCTGTCAAGACTGCCGTCAGATACTATTTTGCAGAGCTTCAGGCTTTTCTCAAGAAAACTCAATTGTGACACGGTAACCTTTTCGGCTTCGATATGAATTTTCCTGTAGCCGTGCTGAAAAATGAATTCACCTACATCTTCCTTGAAATCCCGGAGCAGGTGAGTGGGGCAGACAGTGATTTTTTCGTTTGCCGCTTCAATGTATCTTGAATCGGTAAAAAAGGCGGAGCCGTTATTTCCGATAACGAGATATCCTGCGGAAGATGTAAAGGAAGTCAGATGCTTTCTGTTTTCAGAGCTGATTATCAGCAGTGCCTCGTGACTTTTGAGTTGTGATGAAAGTTTTTCAAGATTGTTCATAATAACCACTCCAAAGTAAAAAGGGACAAGTGTAACACTTGTCCCTTTCATAATTTTGCTTATTTAAACTTGCGTTTACGAGCAGCTTCAGACTTCTTCTTTCTTTTTACAGAAGGCTTTTCGTAGTGCTCTCTTTTACGAACTTCCTGAATAACGCCGTCTCTTGAAGTCTGTCTCTTGAATCTTCTGAGTGCGCTGTCGAGTGATTCGTTTTCTTTAACTTTTACCTGACTCATTCTATTCCCTCCCTCCGCTGTTTGCAGGGGCAAATTTTGTGTTAACGAAAATTATTATACATGATATTTTCCTCCTTGTCAACCTTAAAACATATACAATTTTAATCTAAATTGTTAATTTTTTATTACAACGCGTGTCGGAATATTGATTCTTAATAATTGTTAATTATATTTTTGAGATATAATTCTTTATAAGAAAAAACAACCTCGGATTTTGTGTAATAATATATAATCAGATAAGAATTTATATTATCATTGCAATTTTTAGGAAGTGACTCTATGGAACAGAAGAATAACCGTGAAAATACGGCAGAAAATAACGGTAAGGACCTCTTTGAAAACTTCAAGAGAGAAAACGGTGATATTGACGATTTGCTTGACGATGCGTTTTCTTTTATGGAGGATACTTACGAGGACGAGCATCAGGAAGATATTTCTGATATGAAAGAGGAAAACGCAGAGGATGAATATGTTGAGGAATATGTTCCCAAATCATCCGGAAAGCGTAAAAAAGCTCCCCGGGAGGAGGGTTTATCTCCGGAAGAAATGAAAAAAGAAAAAAAGAAAAAGATAATATATTCCGTTCTCATTGCAGTGCTTTCAATCTGCATTGTGTTGGTGATTGCCGTAATTCTTAAGATCAGCGGAATGCTCGGCGGTATTTATGACGAGGGTAATGCAGGCGAAATCGCAGAAGGCGAGACACTTGAGGACGAAGAAGATTTTGAAACGATGTACGGCGTTTCCGATGCGGCATCTCTTAACGATGCTCTGAAGAAGTGGGCAAATAACGGCGGCGAAAAGATGAGCAGTAAGAATGTTATCAACATTCTTCTTATCGGTCAGGACGGTGACGGCAGTGACAATTCGAACGGCCGTTCAGACTCAATTATGATAGCTTCCGTTAACAAGACCACAAAAACCATCACCCTTGCGTCGATCATGCGTGACAGCTACACCTACATGAATGTTGACGGTAAGGACAGATATGAAAAAATAAATGCTTCATGTTATTACGGAGGTCCTAAAGGTGTTATTGAAGTAGTTGAGGACAACTACAAGATTGATATCGACTACTATGCAAGCGTTTATTTCGGCTCATTCAAAAATGTAATTGATGCCCTCGGCGGTGTTACTGTGCCTGTTGAGGCAGGACTTGCGGCATATATCAACAGAACATCAAGCCAGAATATCGAGTCAGGCGATGCAGTCCTTCTTAACGGTGCAGAGGCTCTCGTTTATTCACGTGTCAGATATTACTATTCAGACAGTGACGTCAGCCGTACTGCTAACCAGAGAAGAGTTATCAACGGCATTATTCAGAAGGCGAAAGGTGCTTCTGTTACACAGCTTTACAATGTAGTTGAAGCAGTTCTGCCTTACATGAAAACAAACATGCGCCAGTCAAAGATTCTGTCATACGGCAAGCAGGCTCTTTCAGAGGGTTGGGTGAACTTTGACTTGCAGCAGGATACTTTCCCCACAGCTGATACGAGAGCTACGGCTTCAATCAGCGGTGTCGGTTCATGCTGGGTTGTTGACTATCCTCTTGCGGCTCAGCAGCTTCAGAAGCTTCTCTACGGCAAGACCAATATTTCTCTTGACCCTGACCGTGTAAATGTTCTTAACAACTATCTTACACAGAAGCCTTCATATACAGGCACCTCTTCATCATCACAGATCGGATATACAGCTTCTTATGAAACAACAACAGGTGAATCTTTTACAGGTGAAACCACAACAGGAGATGAAACATTGGAGACTACGGGCTCAGAAACCACTACAAACTGGTGGCAGGGCATTATAGGCGGCAATGATGAAACAACAGCACCTGATGTTACGGAAGAACCTCAGCTGACTGAAGCTCCCGTTGTTACGGATGCTCCGACAGAGGCACCTGCTGATTCAGGAGTAAATATTCCGGGCTTTTAAAAGCAAACACAAAAAACAAAACCCTGTGTCTTGCGACACAGGGTTTTACACTGCTTTTTAACTTATGCTGCTGTTCCGAAAAGTGAAGAAATAACAACCATGACAGCATCGATTATTTCCTGAAGAGGACCTTCTGTGAAATCGAACCAGTCAAAGAGAGATGCGAGAGAATCCCAGTTGATTCCCTGAACACTGCTGATGAAAGACTGAATTACGTTTTCCCAGGGGATGCTCTTGAAAAACTCTGTTGCCATTGTGACAATTGTACTGACATCCATAATTCTTTGTACTCCTTTCTTTAACTTTGTCTTGCATTTTTATTATATCTCTTTTTAAAATAAAGTCAAGGCATGAAAATAATTTATAATAATTTAGTAATAATTTTTCAATTTATTCCGCGACAGATTTTTCAAATATGTATAATTATAAAACAACTTAAAAAGTATTGTTGGTTGACCTCGAAATTCTCGTATGATAAAATAAATACATACATCTGAAGACAGAGGAGTGATGTTATGAAAACAACAAAAAGATTTTTGTCAGCTTTGCTTGTAATGATGATGGTATTCAGTGTGTTCGGTGTTTCCTCATTCGCTGCAAGTGACAAGGTTTATAACAAGCTTATTGAATTGAATACGGCAACAAAGGTGTCACTTGATGAGGGCGAAACCTACATTTACGGTTTTAAGCCCGAAGTCAGCGGAAACTATGCCCTTCTTTCACAAAGCGATGTTGACGTAGTGCTGAAAACAGAGAGCAACACATATTTATCAGGCGGAAATTTTACACCTGATTCCACAAATTTCTATACGGGCAACATATTCATGATTGCAGGAAAAACTTATACCTTTACTGTTTCGGCGAAGAACGGTAAGGCTTGCGATTTTGAGCTTTATCTTATGTTTTCACCAACAATGAAGCTTATAAAAGGTCCTGATAAAATTAATTATGCTGACGGTTATGAAGTAATCGCAAGCGGAGATACGCTTGTTTTTAACAGTGATATTGATTTCACGGGCGCTGAGCTTGCTGTTTTCCCTCTCGGAAGTGACGAGGGAATTACAGTCAGGGACAATGATGTTCTTTTGTTTGTGACGGAGACTGAGTTTGATTCTTCTGAAAATGTATGGACAGTTACAATCGGTGAGGGTATTCTTTTTTCTGACACCGTAAAGCTGAACATTATAGAATATCCTATCAGGAGAATCAATATTAAAAAAGATGCAGACCTGCTTCTTTATCATTTCGGTAAAGACGGGGAAATGAGCGGAAGTGCATTCAAACCAACCTATAGCCCCGATATTAAGCTTGAGGGAATGGAACTGGAAGTTCAGTATAAAGAGAAAGAGGCAGAGGTCGTAACTGTTCTGAAAGATGAAGCGACAGGAAGATATTATATTGAAACAGAGCTTGGTAAGCTTTATGCGGACATTTCCTGTGATTGTTCAGAGGCCGGAACATGCGAGGTAACGGTTTCAATCGCAAAAGAAGAAATCACCTTTGATATTGAGGTTGAAAAGGCAACATTCCTTGAAAGGGTAGTTATTTTCTTTAAGATGTTGTTTGGAGCATTATAAGTTTTGGAAGGACGGATACATGTTATCTGTCCTTTTTTTGTTTGACACTTTTTTATCTTTGTGGTAAAGTTGTACCGAGGTGGTTTCTATGTCAGCGAAAGTTTTGCCTGCGATTGCTATAGCGGGTATCGGTCAGTCGGTTGTTATAAATACAGAAAACGGCAGAAGGGTGTGGCCTTTTGATATTGATACAAAAAAGCTTGTAAGCAGGATTGTATTTCCGTTTATCGGTTCTGTAATTACAAGATGTGATGCAGGGCTGTCAAGAGCCGTTTACAATGAAATTTCAAGACAGGTTGACGGTCTTTCTCTTGATGAGGACGGAAACGAAGTTCATAAATTGAAGGTTGAACGTTATCCGAACAGCTTTAAGGATTGTACCGAGAAAGAAAGAAAATACATAAAGCGTATGCTTCCCGTTGATAAAATAGCAGCCGAAATCGGTGAGGAGAATTTCTACTTTTTTACATATAATTCTTTCGGTAATACTGAAAAGGTGGTTGCCGAGTTAGATGAATTTATAACAAATGTTATGAAGCAGAGAAACGCAGAAAAGGTAAACCTTGTTCCGGTGAGTCTGGGCGGTACGATTTCGACAGCTTATGTAAACCGTCATGGCAGCAGAAAACACATCAACAGAGTTGTAGGTGTGGTTCCCGCTTATGACGGCTCAAGCCTTGTGATCAAGCTGATTGAGGGCGGATTCTCTGAGTTTGAGGAAGATATTATCCCCAAGGAGCTTAAAAAGCTTACCTCATTGCTCACAAAGAAAACAAGAGAAAATATTGTAGACGGTATTTTTGATGCACTGCGTGACAAGGTCCTTTTGCGCTCGTCGGTCGGCTGGGGTGCCGTGCCGCACGATGATTATGAGAAACTTTCCGATAAGTACAAAAAAAGTGAAAACCTTGAACGTATATGCGATGAAAACTACAGAATCAGAAAAGATTTTCCCTCATTTATATCGAAGCAGAAAGAAAACGGGATCGAATTTTTCTCTCTCTGCGGTTACGGCTTGCCTATGGAAAAAATGTTCAGACGTGATATGAGCCATTCCGACGGAATCGTTGACACATCTTCCTGCTCAATGGGAGCCACATGCACTGACCTTGAAAAAGAAATCGACGTGTCAACAAGCCCGATAAAGGACCGCGTATGGTTTTACAAAGGCATGGAGCATGAGGGCGCGGCTAAAACAGACCATTTACTTAAACTCTGCGGTCTGCTCCTGAGGGACAATTCAATTACTTCTGTTTTTGATAATGAAGATTTTGGTCAGTTTAATTGACAATTTATTTTTCTTGTGATATTATATATAGGATAATGAGAAAGACTTTGACGGAGACAGTAACGAAAGAAGAAAATTCTCAGCGAGTCAGGGACGGTGAGAGCCTGATGATTAGTATTCTTTTCTGTGAATATCACTCCTGAGTTGCAAGCTGAAATGCTTTATTGCAGACTAAGTGAAGCCGGTATCCGCCGTTATCGGAGACCATATGATTGTATGGAAATAGGTGGTTAAACGAAGTTGCTTTCGTCCTGTTTCGGACGGAAGCATTTTTAATTCTCAAAACTTGTGAATTGAAAGGAAGATTTTACGATGTACAAGAAAGTTCCTGCAAACCTTAGCTTTGTAGAGCGTGAAAAAGAAGTTGAGAACTTCTGGAAGGAAAACAAAATCTTTGAAAAATCATCAGCACGCGAGGGTGAGCCTTATGTTTTCTATGACGGTCCCCCTACAGCAAACGGTAAGCCTCATATCGGTCACGTTTTAACACGTGTTATCAAGGATATGATTCCCCGTTACCGCACAATGAAAGGCTATCAGGTTCCGAGAAAAGCAGGTTGGGATACTCACGGCCTTCCCGTCGAGCTTGAGGTTGAAAAGCTTCTCGGCCTTGACGGAAAAGAGCAGATTGAAGAATACGGCATTGCACCTTTCATTGATAAATGTAAGGAGAGCGTGTGGAAGTATAAGGGAATGTGGGAGGATTTCTCATCAACTGTCGGTTTCTGGGCTGACATGGATGACCCTTATGTAACATATCATAACAATTTCATTGAGTCTGAGTGGTGGGCACTCAAGCAGATTTTCGATAAGGGACTTCTCTATAAGGGCTTCAAAATCGTTCCTTATTGTCCCCGTTGCGGAACACCTCTTTCATCTCATGAGGTTGCTCAGGGTTATAAGGATGTAAAGGAACGCTCTGCAATTGCAAGATTCAAAATCAAGGGTGAGGATGCATATTTCCTTGCATGGACAACAACTCCGTGGACACTTCCCTCAAACCTTGCACTTTGCGTAAACCCTGTGGAAAACTATGTAAAGGTCAAAACTGCAGACGGTTACACATACATTCTTGCTGAGGCACTTTGCGAAAAGATTCTCGGCGGTGAAAAGGAAACTGCACCTTACGAAATCGTAGAAACTTACGTAGGTAAAGACCTTGAATATAAGGAATATGAGCCTCTCTTTGATTGCTGCGGCGAAATTATCGGGAAACAGCACAAGAAGGCATATTTCGTAACATGTGACAGTTATGTTACTCTCACAGACGGTACAGGTATCGTTCATATTGCTCCTGCATTTGGTGAAGATGACGCCAACGTAGGCAGAAATTATGACCTTCCCTTTGTTCAGCTCGTTGACAG
>CAZDQE010000054.1:0-15642 GCA_964507395.1 uncultured Eubacteriales bacterium
CATCCAATAGGGAAGAAGGTAGTTATAGGGCATTACTGCGCGGGAGCCGTTTGCACCTGCTGAACCGGGAAGAGTTGCTGTGCGGTTGACAACCTTTGTATTGATATCAACAAATTCTTCTGCACCTGAATCGCAGACAAACTGATTGCCGTCATAGTTTACAAAAACTCTTGCTGAATATTCCAGAGGATATTTAAGCTGTGCAGGGATTCCCATTTCTTCCTGCTCTGTATCCCAGACAAGGTCTTTTCTGTGGCTGTTGAAAACAGGTCTTCTTACAAGGTCAAGTGTCATTTCCGACAGTGACTTTGCTGCGTTTTCAATATCGCAATAGTTGTTTGTAAGTGAGCCGTAAACAATATTGAAAAGAGGTGAACGTTCAACACGCTCATACTGCCAGTGGTGGGTAAGTCCCATTTTGAAGATTTCCTTCTGTGCCTCGTTATCTGTATAAACGAGAAGAGGATAGATATTGATGAAGTCAAGCTGGTCATCAATATGCGCCACGTGACCGTCTTCAACCTTGTACTGAATACAATTCATTGCATAATGATGCTTTTTGATAAGCATGTTGAAGACATCGTTATACTTTTCATCCCCTGTTACGTGGTATGTAGTTTTAAGGAATGAAAGCATTTCAAGTGAGTTTGTGCCGCGTTCGTAGAACCATCTGTCATCGTTATTAAGAAGTTCGGGCTCCCAGTTTGCCCATGTTGTGGGAACACCGTCAACATCACAAAGGTGGAAGTTATTTTCAAGAATATGGTCTGTGATCTTCTTTACAACCTCTGCGATTTTAGCCTTTTCTTTATCGTCTGCTACAAGGTCATAGTAAATGCCGTATGCAAAATAATGACCTGTCATTTCGTCTGACGATGTTTCGCCGAGCCATTCCATTTCGGGATTATCCTCGCATACATGCCACTCTTCTCTGTTACCTGTCATAAAGTTTTCTTCAAATGAATGTCTTGTAGCTCTTGCGGTAAAGCCTGATTTACCTGTTATTTCCGTAAGGATAATCATGGCATCAAGGGCTCTTTTTGCATTTGCTTTCGCATCTTCGTCACCTGTTACCGCATAGCGGAAGCACTGGCTTGCACAGTAAACACCTGTGAAAAGTCCGTCATTATCGGAATTGGGAAGCCAGCCTGATTCAAGGTCGCCGTATTTACGAAGTATTCTGTCTACCTGATAGCCTTCGTTTCTTGTAAAATATTTTACTGCCATTTCGTCGTAATGATTTGCCTTTTCTTCAAGAGTAATTTCCTTTGATGTGATAAGGCTGACACCTCGCGGTGTTACTGCAGCAATTGTGCCCTTATCGGAAACTGCAAGACGAGTAACAGTAGGATGCATGAGCCAAACGCCATAAGAAAAATATGAAATTTTACCCTCAATAAGAGTGATGATACCTGTATTTGTTGCAAAATACTTTTTGCCGTCCTCTGCAAAGAACATATCGTTAAATGAGCCGTCGGGAACTGAGTAAAAATCATTTCCGTTAAACCAGTAATTTTTGCCGTCATAGATATTAAGACCGTCATCTGAGCCTACCCAGAGATGGCCGAGGGCATCAATTGCGATGCAGTTTATCTTCTGGCTGAGAACACCTGTAACATTGGGAAGAAGCTCTGCCCAATGGCGGCGCTTACCCTTCATTGACATAAGACCTTCAACAAGAGAGCCGACATAAACAGTTTCACCGTACTTTGATTTATTATCAAGTGCAGCAAGGCATACTGTCGCCTCAGGAAGATCAACGATTTTTGTAAACTCATCGTTTTCCATAAGGAAAAGCTCTGTTTCAGTAATAAGCCACAAAGATTTATCAAGCGCAACAGAAATATCTGCAACAGGTGCGTCAAAATCAGCAATCTTTGAAATTTTTCCTTTTTTGATTTCAGCAAGCGAATTTCCGATTGCAGCAAAAAGTCTGCCTTTTCTTGAAAAAAGCTTTGACACCTTTGCCTGAATTCTTTTTATTTTTCCGTCTGAATATACAGCAAGAGAATCTTCCTCTGCAATATAAAGAGTTTCTCCTTCAAAAGCCACAGATTTCACGTTTTCAGCATCAACGCCCATGTCTGCAGTGATGAAAACTTTATCGTACTGCGTAAATTCGCCAAAATTAAGTGTAGGTTTTTTCATATCAATTCTCCTCTGAAATTAACATTATTACAATAGCCCCTCTCTCACGAAAGGGGCTATCTGCTTATTCTTCTGCAGCCTGCTTCAAAGCACGCTTAAGCCAGATTTCACCGATGTCAATTGCGTTGTAGAGTCCTTTTTTCTCACTCTTCTTTATAATACGTTCTCTGGGACTTGCATCCGGATCAGTTGAAAGAAGCTGAACAATAACTCTGTCTGCAACCTCAATATCGCCGAGAGGCTTTGTTGATGTAATGGAAAGCATTACAACAAAGGGGTCCCTCATGTCTCCGTAATAAATAGTATTTCCGCAGCGAACCATCGGCTTTTCTCTGAACATGAAAAATTCTGCCTGTTCTTTTTTCACATCAGCCATTTGGTATAACTCCTTTATTCGTCTTTAAGGTAGGTTTCGACAAGCTTCTGCATAAGCTCATCCCTGTCGATTCTGCGAATTACGCTACGTGCATTATTATGGGTAGTGATGTAAGTCGGGTCCTCAGAAAGAATGTAGCCTACAATCTGATTGATAGGGTTATAGCCCTTTTCCTTCAGAGAATTGTAAACGTATGTCAGGTTCTTTTTAATTTCGTCCTCACACTCTGCTTTGATTGAAAATTTTATTGTCTTATCATCCATAAGTAATACACCTCCGTATCACATTACTATATTATACACTACATTTTGCGATAACACAATGGTTTTTTGATAAATTTTCTTTAAATTTCTTAAAAAGCTTTAGCTTCTGAGTGAAACTCCGAGCTTATCAAGAGCTTTAATTGCTTTTTTGACAACATTATCGGCTTCTTCGTCAGTAAGAGTTCTGTCCTCAGCTCTCAGTCTTAAGCTGAAAGCAACGCTCTTTTTGCCCTCTTCAATCTGTGAGCCTGTGTAAACGTCAAAGAGTTCAATCTCTTCAAGAAGCTTGCCTGCCGCTGAGCTGATTGCCTTTTCGAGAGTGAGAACAGGAATATCTCTGTCACATACAAAAGCAAGGTCACGGCTTGTTGCAGGGAATTTAGGAAGCTTCTTATAGAGCTTCGGTTCTCTGCCCTTTTTGAAGATTGTTTCGATATCAATTCTTGCAACGTAAGCTTTTTCGCCGATACCGTAGTTTTCGAGAACTGCAGGATGTACTTCGCCGAAAATTGCAAATTCTTCGCCGTCAACTGTAAGATGTGCAGTACGGCCGGGGTGGAATGTGGGGTTATCTGTGACTGCCTCAACATCATAAGAGTTCAGTCCTGTTTTTGCAAGGATTTCCTCAACGATACCTTTGAGAGCGAAGAAATCACAGTTTCCGTACATACCGATAAGGATTTTCTGCTTTTCAAGAGGAAGCTCTTCTGTGCCCTGTGAAGTATATTCTACGGGGATTTCGTAGAGATGAGCACTTGCATTTCTGTTTTTATAGTTTCTGGCTAATACTTCAAGCATTGAGGGAATTGCAGTTGTTCTCATAACGCTTGTGTCCTCGCCGAGAGGATTCATGATAACAACCGAATTTCTGAATTCACTGTCTGCAGGAAGATTTATCTTGTCGTAATATTTGGGGCTGATGAATGAGAATGTTTCAATCTCGGTAAGTCCGCAACCGAGACAGGTCGAACGGATAAGCTTTTCAAGCTGCTGAGCCTCTGTAAGTCTTGCATTTGCAACACCTGAAAGCTCTCTGTTGGGAATTGCCTGATAGCCGAAGAATCTTGCAATTTCCTCAGAAATATCAGCCTTATGCTCAATATCATTTCTGAAATAAGGTGCTGTGATTACACCGTCCTCAACTGTAAAGCCAATCTTTTCAAGCATTTTCTTCTGCTCTTCTGCACTGACATCAATACCGATAAAATTATTTACCCATTCAGGCTCAAATGCGAGCTTCACATCCTCTTTCGGTGTGGGGAAGCAGTCAACGATTCCGTCAACAACATCTCCTGCATCGAGAAGCTCTACAAGCTGGAGAGCACGCTTAAGACAAGTTTCACAGCTTGCAGGGTTAAGCTCTTTCTCATATCTTGTGCAAGCCTCTGTACGAAGTCCGAGAGCTTTTGATGTTCTGCGGACACTTACACCGTTGAAGCAAGCCGATTCAAAAACGATAGTTGTTGTATCGTCCATGATTCCGCTGTATTCGCCGCCCATTACGCCTGCTACTGCAACAGGTTTGTTTTCGTCAGCGATAACAAGCATTTCGGGAGTAAGATTTCTCTCAACGTCGTCAAGAGTTGTGATTTTTTCGCCCTCTTTTGCGTTTCTTACAATAACCTTACCGCCGTCAAGGTATCTTAAGTCAAATGCATGCATAGGCTGACCGTATTCCAGCATTACGAAGTTTGTAATGTCAACGATATTGTTGATAGGTCTTACACCGCTTGCACGAAGACGTTCTCTTATCCAACGGGGAGAAGGCTTGATTCTTACATTTTTAACTACTGCACCGCAGTAACGGTAGCATTTTTCAGCCTCGTCAATCTGAACCGAAAGATATTCGTTAACGTCTCCGCCTGAGCCCTTGACAACAGGTGCGGGAACTTTAAGCTCTTTATCAAACGTTGCAGCAGCCTCTCTTGCAAGACCGATAACGCTGAGGCAGTCTGAACGGTTTGACGTGATTTCAAATTCTGTGATAACGTCATTAAGGCCGATTGCATAGTGGATATCCATGCCGAGAGTTTTGTCACAATCGTCACCGAGAACGAAGATGCCGTCCTCAATTGCATAAGGGAAATCATGTGCAGTCAGACCAAGCTCACCGAGAGAACAAAGCATACCGTTGCTTTCAACTCCGCGAAGCTTACCTTTTTTAATTTTATGACCGCCGAAAACAACGGAGTTATCAAGAGCCACGGGAACGATATCACCTGCTGTAAGATTCTGAGCACCTGTAACAATCTGGAGATTTTCCTCTTTTCCCACATTAATCTGACAAATCCAGAGGTGGTCAGAATCGGGGTGTCTTTCAAGGCTTTCAACCTTACCTACTACGATATTTACAAGTTCTTCGCCTTCCTGCTCGTAGCCTTCTACCTTTGAGCCTGAAATTGTCATATCGTCTGCAAACTGCTTATCGCTTACATCAAGCTCTACATAGTCATTTAACCATTTTTTAGATAAATTCATCTCACGACACTCCTTTCATTAAAACTGACCGAGGAAACGCATATCGTTCTCGTAAAGTAATCTCATATCGTCAATATCAAAGCGGAACATAACAAGTCTTTCAAGACCTACACCGAACGCGTAACCGCTGTAAACCTCAGGGTCAACTCCGCAACCGCTGAGAACTTTGGGATGCACCATACCTGCACCGAGGATTTCGATAAAGCCTTCGCCCTTACACATGGGGCAGCCTTTACCGCCGCACTTGAAGCATGTTACGTCGATTTCACATGAAGGCTCTGTGAAGGGGAAATGGTGGGGACGAAGTCTGATTTTCGTATCGTTACCGTAAAGTCTCTTGGCAAAGGCTTCAAGTGTGCCTTTAAGGTCACCCATTGTAATACCCTTGTCAACAACAAGACCTTCAATCTGATGGAAGAGAGGTGAATGTGTTGCATCAACTGCGTCTGAACGGAAAACGCGTCCCGGAGAAATCACTCTGATGGGAGGCTTCTGCTGTTCCATAACACGAATCTGAACAGGAGATGTCTGTGTTCTGAGAAGCATATTTTCTGTGATATAGAATGTATCCTGTGTGTCACGTGCAGGATGGTCCTTGGGGATATTGAGTGCTTCAAAGTTGTAGTAATCCCACTCAACCTCAGGACCTACAGCTATGTCAAAGCCCATGCCGAGGAAGATATCCTTAACTTCATCAAGGACAATATTAAGAGGATGCTTGTGACCGAGTGCTGATTTTTTACCGGGCATTGTAACGTCAAGCTTTTCCTCACGAAGCTTCTTTTCAAGCTCAGCCTTTTTGATTTTTTCATCTGTTGCTTCAACGAGTGCCTCGATTGTTCCTCTCACTTCGTTTGCAAGCTGACCCATTACAGGTCTCTCTTCAGGTGTAAGCTTACCCATCTGTTTGAGAACTGCTGTCAGTTCACCTTTTTTACCTAAGTATTTAACTCTGATGTTTTCAAGTTCCTGCTTACTTTGTGCAAGTTCAAGAGCTGCTTTGGCTTCTCTTGCTATGCTTTCAAGCATTTCTTTCATAGTTTTCTTCCTTTCATACATAATTTAACAAAATAAAAAACTTCCGTCCCCGACAAGGGACGAAAGCATAAATTACCTTCCGCGGTACCACCCTTATTTTTGCATGGCTTTCAGAAAGCCAAGAGCAAACACTCTTTCTCCTCTTACGTGGGAAACACGTCAAAGCCTACTGCAATTTTCAGCCTGCCGCTCCAAAGTGAACTTCGGTGTTTTTCAAAATAAACAGGATTTCAGCCTCGTCCTGTTCTCTCTGAATTTTGCTTCAAAACACTTACTCTCTTTTTCATCGCGTTTCGCCTATCATAACACAAATCACAATAAAATGCAAGGGTTTATGCGGATTTTTTGTTTTTTAACTTTAACTGAGAAAGTACAATACCTATAAAAATCAGCACACAGCCGATATATGCAGATGTTGTCATGGTTTCATTCTGCAGAAGAACTCCGCCGAGCGCACTGAAAACCGATTCCGTTGACAGAATAATTGCTGAAAATGTAGGGTCTGCATCCTTCTGACCGAGAATCTGGCAAGTGTACGCAACACCGACAGACATAAAACCGCCGTAAAGAATAGGCAGAAGCGCGCTTCTGATTGCAGTGAAGCTGATATCATCAAAAATCAACGCACAGATAATTGACAAAATACCGCAGACCGCAAACTGAATCTGTGCAAATTTAAGAGGACTTATCTGAGACACAAATTTATCGATCACAAGAATGTGTACCGTCCAGAAAACAGTACCGATAAGAAGAATAAGGTCACCGATTCCTACGCTTTCCTCCCCTGTCATGCAGAGAAGATAAAGTCCGCCAACTGCAAAAACCACACCAATCCATGTAAGGACACTTGTTTTCTTTTTCATAAAAAGGAACGCGGCAACGGGTACAAAAACAGTATAAAGACCTGTGATAAAGCCTGATTTACCTGCACTGTTTGTAATTTCAACGCCGTACTGCTGAAGTGTTGATGCAAGAAACAGAACTGTTCCTCCTATCAGACCTGCTTTTACGGTTGTTTTGAATTTTTCTTTAATAAACTCTTCTTTTTCAAAAAACATTATCACAGGGAACAGTGACAGTGCACCGAGTATAAATCTGATGCCGTTGAAAGTAAATGCACCTACATACTGAGCGCCGACCTTCTGTGCCACGAAAGCAAAACCCCATATAATTGCAGTTAAAAAAAGTAAGATGATTGATTTTGGTTTGGTTTTCATATTTTCACCCGATACCGAAAATTATCGGGAGGGCACAGAGACCCTCCCCTACAAAATTTTAAATGTCATAAAGTTTTTCGCGTTTTTTCTTTTTAACCGTGTTATAAACTATCGCTATAACGCCGATTGCCGCTACCGTTCCCAGTTTGATATAAACAGAGGTGTTTGACGTGCCTTCAATTTTAAGCTCTGACCACAGTGAAGTCATAAGGCTTAAGGTTTCCTGATCAAGATTGTGATAATACTGCACCTTCGGCATATTTTCCTTATCGGGATAAAGAATCTGGTTATCCTTAAGGCTGTAATTTTCATTGTTGAGAACTGCTGAGTTTGGCGTTGCATAATAAAGATATTCTGCATTTGCCAATGCTACCTCCTCGCTAAGAAGGAAGTTTATGTAAAGCTCAGCCGCTTCCTTGTTCTGGCTGCTTTTCGGAATACAGATAGCGTCAACGAAAATGTTTGTACCCTCTTCGGGATAAAAGAACTCGAGGTCAGGATTGTTTTCTTTCATAAGAAGGTAGTCGCCTGCGTAATATGCCGCAATTGCTGCATCTCCCGCTTCCATTTTGTTGAAAATCTCGTCAGAAACGTAGGACTGAACGACACCCTTTTGCTCTATAAGAGTTCTGTACGCTTCCTGCCACTCTGCTTCATCCTGAGTATTAACGTCAATACCAAGCATAAACATGGCGGTTGCAAAGCCGTCGCGGGGATTGTTGAACTGAAGAATCTGTCCCTTATAATCTTCATCCCACATAAGGCTCCAGCTTGAAGGCTCGCCTTTTACCATGCTCTTGTTGTAAATTACTCCGACCATTCCTACATTGTACGGAACGGAATATTCGTTTTCAGGGTCGTAATAAAGCCCTTTATATTCCTCCATAATATTTTTATAATTGGGAATGTTATCAAAATTAATCTTCTGCAGATAGCCCTCATTGAGAAGGCGCTCAACCATATAATCCGACGGAATTACAATATCGTACACTGCTCCGCCTGATTTGAGTTTTGTATACATAGCCTCATTGGTATCGTAAGTAGTATAGTTTACCTTGATGCCTGTCAGCTTTTCAAACTCCTCGTTAACGTTCATTGCACCCTCGCTGCCGTCTGAGATATATTCACCCCAGTTATATACATTGATTGACGTACCTGCAAGTTCCTTATATTTTTCCTGAATTTCAGTATCAGTCAGCGGTGATGACTCTGCAAAGGAAACCGCAGAGCATGAAAGCATTATAATTATTGCAAGAAGCAATGATGTAATTTTTTTCATATCACCCCTCCTGTTCTTCGAGTAAATAATTATTTGTCTTTTTCTTTTTTCTTATCTCCTCTTGCCTGCATGAAATTAATAAGCATAAGGAGAACGAGAATTGCAAAGAAAATAAGCGTTGAAAGCGCATACATATCAGGCTTTACGCGTTTTTTGGTCATTGAGAAAAGTCTTATGGGAAGTGTCTGCCATTCAGGTCCGCTGACGAAATAGCTGATAACAAAATCGTCAAGGGACAAAGTAAATGCCATGATAAAGCCTGTAAGAATACCCGGCATTATTGAAGGGAGAACTACCTTGAAGAAGGATTTTATCGGTGTACAGCCCAGGTCCATTGCCGCTTCAGAAAGATGGTGGTCCATCTGCCGAAGCTTCGGCAGAACCGATAAAATAACATAAGGCAAAACAAAGGTTATGTGTGCTATTATAAGAGTCTGCAAACCTAAAACGCTCTTCATTCCCAGAAGCTTCGCACCGAAAACAAAAAGGAGCAAAAGAGAAATACCTGTAACGATCTCAGGATTCATCATGGGAATATTTGTAGTATTCATAATAGCAGACTTGACATATTTGTTTTTCATTTTGTCAATGCCTACGGCTGCGGCTGTACCGAGAACCGTAGCTATAACAGAAGACACAACTGCAATAAGAAGAGAATTCTTTACTGCATTTATAGTATCTGCATCGTTTAAAAGTTCAACATACCATTTAAGTGAAAAACCTGAAAGCACCGACGTACTGCTTGATGCATTGAAAGAAAAAACAACAAGCACAAGAATTGGCGCATACAGAAAGAAATAAACAAGCGCAAGGAAAAGCTTAGAGGAAAAATTCATTTTTTTACTCATGGCATAAGACCTCCTCCGCTTTCTTCCTCGTCGCCTGAGAAACGGTTCATTACCGCCATGCAGATAAGAATAAGAACCATAAGCACAAGTGACAAAGCAGCACCTAAATTGAAATTATTCGAGGTTACAAACTGACCCTCAATAACCTCGCCCACAAGGGCAAAGTTTCCGCCGCCTAATTTCTGAGAAATGTAGAAGGTGCTTACTGACGGAACAAAAACCATAGTAATACCCGAAAGAATACCCGATCGGCTGAGAGGCAGAATTACCTTGGTAAGAACGGTAATTTTGTTTGCACCCAAATCGTGAGCGGCTTCAATAAGCCTGTTATCAAGCTTCGTAAGAACTGAATAAATAGGCAGAATCATAAACGGTAAAAAGTCATATACCATGCCGAGAACGACTGCGCCTGATGTATTTATCATCCGGAAAGGACCCATACCGATTTTTTCAAAAAGTGTGTTGATAATACCTGTGTTTTCAATGAGTGACATAATTGAATATGTACGCACAAGCAAACTCGTCCACATGGGAAGCATGACAAGCATTATCATTGTGCTCTGCACTCTCGCTTTTGAACGGGCAATAAGATACGCCGTAGGATAAGCAATTATAAGACAGATAAGTGTGGCAACAATGCCGTACCATATTGAATTGAGGAAAACCTCTTTGTAGCCTGAAAGCGCCTGTATATTCTCAAAAGTAAAATTGCCGTCAGCATCTGTGAATGAATAATATGCCACCATAATAAGAGGGGCGATTATGAAAAGTGCTGACCAAACAATGTGCGGAGAAGCAAGGAGCTTTGAGGAAAGGGTTTTCTTTTGCATAAAATCCCCTCCCCGAATTATTCTTCCTCTGTAATATCTGAAAGGCGGTCGATTTCGTCACTGAATGAACTGTAGTCGCCGAATTTACCTGAGTAGATAGATTTTTTCATGATATGAATTGAGTCAGGCTCAATTACAAGACCTATCTTGTCACCGACTTTCTGTTCGTGGATCGACTGAATCATCCACTTGAAGCCACGGATATCAACGATGATTTCAAAATGAACGCCTTTGAAAGTAACAGATGTAACAGTACCTGAAATCATACCGTTTTCGGGAGATGTAACAACAATGTCCTCGGGGCGGATAACAACGTCAACTGCCTCGCCTGTACCGAAGCCTTTGTCAAGACACTGGAAGGTGTGACCTGAGAAGGTTGCGCGAAAATCCTCTTTCATAACACCGTCAAGAATATTACTTTCACCGATAAAGTCAGCAACGAAAGCATTTTTCGGCTCGTTATAAATATCCTGAGGAGTTCCTATCTGTTGAATGACACCGTTATCCATAACAACAACTGTGTCAGACATTGAGAGAGCTTCCTCCTGGTCGTGAGTGACAAAAATAAAAGTAATGCCAAGCTTCTGCTGAATGTTTTTAAGCTCAACCTGCATATCCTTACGAAGTTTCAGGTCAAGAGCCGCAAGAGGCTCATCAAGAAGCAAAACCTTAGGGTCATTTGCAAGAGCACGGGCAATTGCAACTCTCTGCTGCTGACCGCCCGAAAGAGAATCTATATTTCTCTTTGAAAAGCCTTTGAGGTTTACAAGCTCAAGCATTTCTGCCACACGTTCTTTGATTTCGGCATCAGACTTCTTTTTAAGCCTCAGACCGAATGCTATATTTTCAAAAACGTTAAGATGCGGGAAAAGGGCATACTTCTGGAAAATAGTATTAACCTGCCTTTTGTATGGCGGCAAATCATTGATTTTTTTGCCATTAAAAATAACATCACCGCTATCAGGCTGTGTAAAACCTGCAATAACTCTGAGAGTTGTAGTTTTACCGCATCCTGAAGGACCGAGTAATGTTATGAATTCCTTATCTCTGATATAGAGACTGATATTATCAAGTATTTTGTTTTCGCCGTAGGAAACATCTATATTTTTAAGGTCGATGATGATGTCTTTTTTCAATTATACAGCCCCCTTAAAATTACATACTATGTTAGATATAATATAATGCGAAATCCTTGAAAAGTCAACACTTTTTTGCAAAAAATTCGCCTAATTTCGTGCCTTTTTCACCCAAAATTTTAAAAAACTCTGTTTTTCTCTCAAATGCTCTGTTTTGCTTTGAAATACTCATTTTTCGTCAATAAAAATTTTTGCATAAAAATACAAAAAGCCGGAGCAGATAATCCGCTCGCATGGATTCTGCAAAATCAAAGCGGGCGGCAATTGACGAGTTCCCGCAAGGCAGTTTTTGTTTCTCGAATAAAATTCCTTGTATTATTACCAAAAGCCAAGAAATTTTGCTTTTCTACGAAACTGCGAAGCACTTTAAAATGCAAAATTGCGAGTGCAAGAAAGGCAAAAACCACCGATAACGCTGTCGCGTATCGCTGGTTTTTAACGCATTATTGTGCCGTAAGTTCACATTTTAAAGAAAAACTTCCTTATGGGAACTCGGCGTTGCCGCCCCCACATTGTTTTTTTAGAATTTTCCGCCGCCTCCGCCTGAGCGACCTCCTCCTCCGCCGCCGGAGAAGCCTCCGCCTCCTGATGAACGCGGACCACCGCCTGAAGAATTATTCTTCGGCTTTGCTGTTTTTGTCACATGCCTGTGTGTAAAAACATCAAGACGTCTTGTAACATTCATACTTCCTGCTTTCATGTAGTCTGAAGCTTCGGTTTTAACAAGTGCAGTGTTCATCTTGCCTTTCATAATACGCGTTATAAGAAAAGCCAAACCAACACCTACAAGAATTACGATAATTTCTTTGATAAGGTAATCGGAAAATGTCGGCTCTGAGGGATAATAATATTTGTCATAAAAACTATAATCATAATTATCATCGTAATATTCATCAACCCGATAATCCCCTGCCGTATCCGATTCAAACTGATCTTCATAATTGGCGTAAGTATCGCTATTATATTCATAATATGCACCTGAAAGGAACTCATAAGTCACTTTCAGATATATCTTGAAAGCCTCAAAATAATTTTCATCTGCAAGATAGGGTAAAATGATTTCATTCACAACACCGTAATCGCTGTTATATGCCTCGTCACCAAAGGTATCATAAACTGACCCTTGATAATAAGTGTAGAAATCTCTGTTGCCGACCTCGTTATTATTGAGGTTGATTACAAACACAAGACCGTCCTCAGCGTAACCATTTGAAATGTAGAAATTTTCTGAGTAAGAGTGGATATCTTCATAACCGATTGACATTGTTGTGTGAATTACAACATCAATGCCGTAATCTTCCTGAATTGTTGAGATTTGTGAACTAAGCTCAGTTTCCAAATCCTCTGTCAGCAAATCTGCATCATCAACAATAAACTCACCCTGTGCAGAGGTCATGAGTGCAGAAGAAACGAAAATAAAAAGCGCTAAAAATACAGATAAAACTTTTTTCATCTCTGCACCCCCTTAAAAGATAAAGAACTGACCCAGAGCAATTATTGCCGCTGCGATACCGCCGAAGAAAAGCCAGAACTTTTTCTTATCAACAGGAAGCTTGCCTGAAACCTTGCCCGTCTGTCCGTTGACTGCGAACATATACTTTTCGCCGTTATATTTTGTGTTAAGTATCCATACGGGAAGAAGTGCATATCTGTATTTTCCCTGCTCTGCCTTAACATTTGACATTTTGGGAACGACGGTTGTATATCCGTTGACAGTTGCACGGAAAGCCTCCTGTGTACTCTGTTCAACTCTTGTTTCTGCACGGTTAAAGCTTTGTTCTGCAGAAACATCATACTTGTCTGCCATATAGCCGAGAAGATATCCGGGGTTGAAATCTGTCATGTCGGTATAATTATAAGGTTCAATTCCGTCCATGTAAGCATCATCCATTTTTGATGAGCCGTCAACGGGAATATTTGCAAAACCTACACTTCCTGAACGGTAGACATTATAATGTCTGGTTTCGGTGTAATTGTAGTTTGAATCACTCCAGTGTCTTACCTTTGTTGCATCATAGACAATGTTTGCATCAGCATCACAGTCAAAGAGCCAGAAAGGAACATAAATGCCTTTCATCTCCTTGATCTTGTTATCGTTCACAAAATTTGAGGGAAGAAGCGGTTTTCCTTTACAGAAGGCTTTCAGTGCTTCGCCCGCCGCCTTCTTATCAAGCTTGAAAGGAATGACGCAATCGGGAGTATTCATGCCTGAAAGCTGACCTTTCATAATTACGGGGCTTCCGCAATAAGGACACTCGCCTGCTGCCGTCGTTTCGTCAACTGCAAGATGAGCAGCACAAGACTCGCAGACATATTCATTCATGCCTGTAAATTCGTCTGAATTCCCCTGAGATTCCCACTTGAATTCTGAGCCTTCACCGAAATTCTTCTCAAAATCGTGAATCTCATTCAGTTCCTGCTCGGAAAACTCAGCATCACAGCTTTCGCATTTGAACTTCTGACTTAATGAATCGAATTTAATGTCCGAAGCACAATTCGGGCACTTATATTCAAGAACAGATGACACAAAATCACCTCTTTATTTAAATTTATTTTACATCGTTCGAATCGAAGATGTCGCCGCATTCGGGACAGAATTTAGGCGGATTTTTCGGGTCTTCAGGTGTCCAGCCGCATTTATCGCATCTGTAGAGGGGCTCTCCTGCAGGTTTTGGTGAGCCGCATTCAGCACAGAACCTGCCCTGATTGAGCGTACCGCATGAGCATTTCCAGCCTGCCTGTGATTTTCCGCATTCAGTACAGAATTTGCCTGTGTTCACCGCACCGCATGAGCATTTCCAGCCATTCTGCTGAGGTGCCTGCTGCTGTCCCATTGCGAAAAGATTCTGTGCATTTACGCCGCCTGTACTCTGAGCAAAGCCCATACCCATAAAGCCTGTCATTGCACCTGCATCGTTATTTGCCGCATCCTGCATGGCCTGTGCCTGTGCACCGACAAGATGTGCTGCTGCCATTGTGGGATCGCGCATTACAGCATTTCTTTGAAGCTGTTTGATCATGTCTTCGTCTTCTTTTGGTGCGGTTACTGAATTTACACCGAATGACCACACCTTGATACCGCGCATTTCTGTCCATTTTTTAGACAGAACTTCATTGAGTGCATCGGCAAGCTCACTTGCGTGACCGGGAAGGGCACTGTAGCGGATACCCATTTCAGAAATTTTTGCAAATGCAGGCTGAAGAGCAGTCATAAGCTCTGATTTGAGCTGAGAATCAATCTCGCTTCTTGTGTACTCATCCTCAACATTACCGCAGACATTTGTATAGAACATAATGGGGTCTACGATCTTATATGAGAATTCACCGTTACAGCGGATCGCAATATCAATATCAAGACCGATATTTCTGTCAACAACTCTGAAAGGAACAGGGTTAACTGTACCGTATTTATTGCCCAATATTTCTTTTGTATTGAAATAATAAACTCTCTGGTCCTTGGGAGCTTCACCGCCGAAGGTGAAACGCTTACCGATTTCAGCAAAATTCTTTTTGATGTTTTCGCCGTTCAGACCGCCGTACATGAGCGTAGGCTCTGTTGATGAATCATAAAGAAATTCACCGGGCTCTGCACAAAGCTCTGCAATCTTGCCCTGCTCGACGATAATCATACACTGACCGTCAGCAACTGCTACAATTGAGCCGTTTGAAATAATGTTTTCGTTTCCTTTTGTATTTGAGCTTCTTTTTGAGGTTCTTTTTATGCCCTTTGTTACAAGAACGTCTGCATCAAGTGCATCACAGTAAAAATATTCGCGCCACTGGTCTGCAAGCACTCCGCCTAAGGCTCCTGCACCGGCTTTAAGTAATCCCATAATCATTCTCCTTTATAAAAATATTTTTACAAGTTAATTTTATCACGCGAATGTGATAATTGCAACAATAAATCATTACAACCATAATAAAAAATATTTACAAAATTATAAATAAATGATAAAATTATACCCGAGGTGATTTAGCGTGAAAGAAACAAACAACTCACCACCCAAAAAGCATAAGGAAAATACCCTG
>CAZDQE010000055.1:0-15613 GCA_964507395.1 uncultured Eubacteriales bacterium
GACTACAATCTTGCCATACTTGATGAGCCGTCTTCTGCACTTGATCCGATAGCTGAATACAAAATGTATGAAAGCATTATTGCGGAAACAGAGGAGAAGAGCGTAATTTTCATTTCCCACAGGCTTTCAAGTGCAGTTCTGTCTGATAAAATATTCGTTTTCGGCAATGGTACGATTTTGGAATCAGGCACCCACGAAGAGCTTATGAGCAAGGGTGGAGAATACGCTGAAATGTTCAATATGCAGGCCTCTAACTATAGCGAGGAGGTGGATAACGCATGAAGAACGATAATAAAAATCACAGTATTCTTTCAAATACCTGGTATATGCTGCGACTTATGTTTTCGATTTCCCCCGGACTTGTTTTAGGTGAAATTACCGAGGAAATTCTTACAATTCTTCCGAGTAAGCTTATTTCCGTCATCGGCATCAAATATGTAATTGACGAAGTGCAGGGCGGCGGAGATGTAAAGAAAATTATTATCGGTGTGGCAATGATGGCGGGAATCATGATTTTTGCCAATGTTTATTCAAGCATTTTCTATGAGCTTTACGGACACAGAGAACGCGAAAGAATGTATCTTGGCATACACTCAAAGCTTTACAATAAAGCAATTGACCTTGATCTTGCAAAATACGATAACCCTGCTTTTTATGCAGATTTTATTCTCGCGGTTCAGACATCTTCCGAGAACATACAGACTTTCCTTGAAAATATCAGACACTATGTTGCACAGATTGTTTCTTTTCTTTCTATCAGTGCTGTACTGTTTACAATTGACCCTGTCTGTCTTCTGATTGTTTTTGCATTTGTTTTCGGCTTTGTGCCCCTTGGCCGATACCTCGGCAATCTCCAGATGAAACGTCGTGAAGCTATTGTTGAAAAAGAAAGAAAAAGTGATTATTTCGCACGTCTGTTTTATCTGCAGGATTATGCAGGAGAAATCAGAACAACCGGCATAAAAAATCTGTTACTCAAAAGGTTTGACGAAAGCGTTGAGGATACATACAAAACAGAAGGCAGGTTCCTGAAAAGACTTGAATGGGGATTCTTTTTTCAGGAAACAGGAGTACAGATAATAGGTTTCATGTTGGCTCTTACGGCTTATATCGGCTATCAGACGTTGGTTACAGGAAAGCTTGGTTCAGGCGACTTCATTGCAGCCTTTAACGGTGCAGTACAGATAGGTGCATCAATTCTTTATCTTACTGTTTATTCAATCAGAACATTTACAGAGCGTTCAAAGATGATAGAAAAATACAGGGTTTTCCTTGCAACCGAGCCTGAGATTGTTGACGGAGAGCACACTGCAACTTGTGATAAACCTGAAACTATCAAAATAAAGAACGCGAGCTTCGCCTATGAAGGCAGTTCGGCAAATGCTCTTGAAAACATTGATATTGAAATCAGACCGTATGAAAAAATTGCGCTTGTAGGCTATAACGGCGCAGGTAAAACAACTCTGACAAACCTTCTTCTTCGACTTTATGATGTAACCGAAGGCACAATTGAAATAGGTGATCAGGATATACGTGATGTAACTGTCTCTTCACACAGAGCAAGGTTTTCGGCGGTTTTTCAGGATTTTCAGATTTTTTCTGCAACAGTTGCCGAAAATGTTGCACTATCCAAGGATTATGATGAGGAACGTGTATGGAAAGCGCTTAAAGCCGCGGGATTTACTAAGGAATTACCTGACGGTATTAATACTGTTTTGCTCAGAGAATTTGATGATGAAGGTATGATGCTTTCTGGCGGTGAACAACAGAAAATAGCAATCGCAAGAGCTTTTTATAAAAAGTGTCCTTACGTTATTCTTGATGAGCCTTCTGCAAATCTTGACCCATTGTCTGAGTATGAACTTAACCACACGATGATGGAAGCCTCAGAAGAGAAAACAGTTATCTTTATTTCTCACAGGCTTTCCACAACCCGCCACGCTGACCGAATACTTATGATGGAAAAGGGCAGAGTAATTGAGAGCGGAAGCCATGAAGAACTGATGGCTTTGAACGGCAAATATGCTGAAATGTTCCGTTTGCAGGCTGAAAAATATAATGATGCGGTAATTTAATATAAACTAAAATGCCTCACGAAAGTGGGGCATTTTAGTTAAATCTCGGTGCGAAATCTTAATTATATTTTTGAAAATGAATAGGCGTTTCCGCCTATATCCTCATAATACAATGTACTTAAATTCTCACTTGCACCATATAAAAATAAATTTTCGTGTAAATTTTGCCATGCTTCTCTTTGTGATTCGTTCATTGTTATTCGTTTCCTTCATGTTTGAATAAAAAAATATTTCAATAAAAAAGACCCAATGCAGTGCATCGGGTCACTATCTGGTGCCGGAAGCGGGGGTCGAACCCGCACGGTATCGCTACCACTGGATTTTGAGTCCAGCACGTCTGCCAATTCCATCATTCCGGCGAAATTACTAGTATATTATAGTGTATTATATGAAAAAAATCAATAGTAATTTCAAAAAAACTTAAATACATTTAATTATTATTAATTATCAGATTGCATTTTTCCTTGATTTTGAATTCACTGAAATATGCATTTTCCTTCGGAATCCATTCGTTGATAAATCTTTCAAGTTTATCAGGTGAGCGTTTTTTTAGTCTTTTAAGCTTTGTGTCTTCAGAAATATCAAGAAATATTTTAAAATCATATATTTCACCGAAAGTCGGGTGCATACTGTAAACACCTTCAACAACAGTCAAGTTTTTTGGAGTGACATTGATTTGTTCACACACTTTTCCTTCGCTGCAACTGAATTTTCCGTAAGCAAATGGTGAATCAGAGCTTAGATTTTTTGCAACCTCTTCGTAAAATCTTTCATAATCGACGTTTCCGCCAACTTCGTTCATTCTCTCTTCAGACCTCTTTTCAAATGGCAGAAAAAAGTCATCCATATGAATTATGTTGCAATCAAATGATTCCTCAAAAGCTTTTGATAGGGTTGTTTTTCCTGATGCACAGGACCCTTCAATTGCGAGCAACAGCTTACCGTTTTCAGCAATTTTTGAACTAATCAAATCAAATAAATATTTATCCATTTAACATAAACCTTGTCTTTCTCAGTGCAAGAATAATAAGAGGAATAAGTGCGAACTGTATGACAATTCCCGGTATCGCATTTATTGTTGTAAGTGTGATAAAGGATTTTAGTACAAAATCATTATCAGATGCTGTTGCTATAAGATATGTTACTGAGCCGTTTACGATTCGGCCTACAACCATTGATATTAAAAGATTAGGATAGACATAGCCGATTTTCTTAGGAAAAGCTTTATAAAGCATGCCACACATTCCGCCGTAAGTGGCAAGCTCAAAAGCCATTGGAATTGCTGATGTAATTACAGGGATACCTGTTATAACACTTTTGAGCAACGGGGAAATCAGACCGATTACAATGCCGTAAGGTGTACCGCATATCATGCCGCAGAGCATAACAGGAATGTGCATAGGAAGAAATGTCTGACCAAGCTGTGGACTTCCCATACTTATAACTGTCGGGAGAATTATGGACAGGGCTAGGAACAGTGCAGAAAACACGAGTTTCAGGGTAGTGTTAACAGCAGTTGATTTTTTACTCACGAAAACACCTCACATTTCACTTCTTTTCACGATTATATCCCAAAAAAGGTTTTGTGTCAACTTAATTGACATTTTTACTATACTAATGTATACTAATATTATCTGTGTTTGCTGTCAGAAGGTGGTATATTGACAACTGAAAAAACAATCAGCAAGGTCTATAAAGTGCTGAAAAATGTTACTCCTATTAAAACTGATTGCGGTATTCTTTGCAAAGGTGAATGTTGCAGGGGTGATGACGATACGGGAATGATTCTTTTTCCGGGAGAAGAATTGCTTTTCGGAAATACTGATGATTTTATTGTGAAAAAAACATCAGACGGAAAGAATGTCCTTGTTTGCAGCGGTAAATGCGACAGGGAAATGCGGCCGATATCGTGCAGAATTTTTCCGTTGTTTCCTATGTTGATTGACGGCAGAATCTATGTCTTTGATGACCCGAGAGCAAGCGGTATATGTCCGCTTCTCTATGATGGGGTAAAACTTTGTAAAAGCTTTGAGAATAAAGTTGCAAAGGCAGGAAAAATCCTTGCTGAGAATGATGAAACACGCGAAATGCTGAAAAATCTTACAGATGAAATTTCTGATATAATTTCAATGAGACAGGATATATTTGGCTGAAAGGAAGAATAATTTTGAAAAAGGTTGGTTTCACAGGCTTTGGCAATATGGCTGAAGCAATAATTACAGGTATGATTTCGTCTGGAAATTATAGTGCTGACGAAATCGGAGCCTTTGACACTGATGTTAATAAACTTGAGAAAGGTGCAGAAAAACTTGGAATTACTGCATTTAATTCCAATGAAGAGCTTGTTGTAAATTGTGAGACTATTGTTTTGGCTGTAAAGCCGATTGCTTTACAAAAGGTTTTGACCCCTTTACAGAAAAAACTCCGTAAAGTAAATCCGCTTGTCATATCAATTGCGGCAGGGCAAAGTATAGAAAAACTTGAAAATTTTCTGGGATATGACGGAAAGATAATTCGCGTTATGCCAAATATCAACGCAATTGCAGGTCATGCCGTTTCCGGTTACACATTTTCATCAAATGTTACTGAAAATGAGATTGAAAAAGCTGTGAAGATTCTTGAATCTTTCGGTACCGCTGTATCTGTTGATGAAGAAAAATTTTCAGCTTATTCAGCAATCGCCGGTTGTTCACCTGCTTATGCTTATCTTTTTATTGATGCTATCGCAAGAGTCGGTGTAAAGTACGGTCTCACCAAAAAGGATTCAATTGATATTGTCACTGAGGCTGTGATTTCAACAATCAGTGCCGATAAAAAAGCCTCGGAAGAAGGCAGCCTGAATGATGTGGTTTTAAATGCAATTGATTCTGCATATAAAAAAGACAAAGGAATGTAATGATGAAGAGGATTGAAATGTTTACTGACGGCGCATGTTCAGGGAATCCGGGTCCCGGCGGATGGGGAACGATTCTCAGGTATAAGGGTGTTGAAAAAGAATTATGCGGCGGTGAACACGAAACGACAAATAACCGTATGGAAATGACTGCTGTCATCAGCGGTCTGAAGGCATTGAATGAACCCTGCGAGGTTGATATTTTTACTGATTCGAAGTATGTCTGTGACAGTGTTCAGAAAGGTTGGGTTTATTCCTGGAAAAAGAACAATTGGCGTAAAGCTGACAAAAAACCTGCACTGAATGTTGATTTATGGGAAGAGATGCTTATACTTCTTGAAAAACATGAGGTTACATTCCACTGGCTCAAAGGACATGTCGGTCATCCCGAAAATGAAAGATGTGATGCAATGGCAGTTTTGCAGTCACATAAAAATGCCTGATAAAGTGGTAATTTTCTGAATAAAATCAGGAAAAAACAACCATATTAAACTTGACAATATTCTGCCTCAATTGTATAATTAATTGATATAGTATTTTTAATTATAAAATCGTTCTGATATCATACATAAAATTCTGATTAAGAAAAGGAGCGTTGTAGAAAATATATGCCGAGTAAAGAAAAAAACAATATAAAACAGAACAAAAAAGGTTTTAAAAATAAATCCTCTGAAAAACAGGGGAATGCTAAGCGTTATTACAAGAAAACAAGTAAAAAAACTATTGAGAAATTACTTCCTGCTACTCCTGTGAAAATCGGCTTTCTGGGCGGATTGCATGAAGTGGGAAAAAACATGACAGTTTATGAATATGAGGATGAAATGATTCTCGTAGATTGCGGTATGTCTTTTCCTGACCCCGATATGCTGGGTGTTGACCTGGTTATTCCCGATTTTTCATATGTTGAAAAAAACATTGATAAAATCAAGGGCATTCTTATTACTCATGGACATGAGGACCACATAGGCGGCTTGCCTTATTTGCTCAAGTCCGTTAATATTCCTGTTTATGCTACTAAGCTTACAATAGGACTCATTTCAGGCAAACTTAAAGAACACGGTCTGCTCTCTTCAGCAAAGCTTAATGTTATTCACCCCGGTGATAAAATTAAGCTCGGTAAGTTTACTGTTGAAGCAATCCACGTTAATCACTCGATTCCTGATGCGGTTGCGTACGCTATCAAGACAAAGGCAGGGACAATTGTTCAGACCGGTGACTTTAAAATTGACAGTACACCTATCGACGGCGAGGTTATAAACCTTAACCGTTTTGCACAGATTGGAGATGAAGGCGTTCTTTGTATGCTTTCTGACTCAACAAATGCTGAGCGTCCCGGTTACACCGAAAGCGAACGAAAAGTCGGCGAAAGCTTTGAAAATCTCTTCAGGAAAGCAGGAGACAGGCGAATTATTGTTGCAACCTTTGCGTCAAATATTCACCGTGTTCAGCAGATTATTGATGTCGCAAAATCTTTGGGAAGAAAAGTTGCTCTTTCGGGAAGAAGCCTTGAAAATGTAGTTTCTATCAGTTCAGAGCTTGGTTATCTCAAGGTTCCTGAGGGAATTTTGATCAACATTGATATGATCAAAAATTATACACCTGATCAGCTTGTTCTTATCACAACAGGCAGTCAGGGTGAACCTATGTCTGCACTTGCCAGAATGTCAATGTCTGAGCACAGAAAGGTTATGATCACACCCAACGACTATGTTATTATTTCTGCTCAGCCCATTCCCGGTAACGAAAAGACAGTGAGTAAGGTTGTAAACGAGCTTATGGGACTCGGTGCAGAAGTCGTTTATGAAAAAATGTACGATGTTCATGTTTCGGGTCATGCCTGTCAGGAAGAACTGAAGCTTCTTATGGGACTTCTGAAGCCTAAATATTTTATTCCCGTACACGGCGAGCTTAAGCACCTGACAAAACACGGTATGCTTGCAGACAGTATCGGTATTGACAGAGATAATATTATAATCGCCGATAATAGCTCTCAGATAATCGTTTCCGAAAACGAGTTCCGTTTTGATGAAAATATTACAGCGGGACAGGTTTTTGTTGACGGTTCAGGTGTCGGTGATGTCGGAAATATTGTTATCAGAGACAGAAAGCGTCTTTCAGAGGACGGTCTTGTTATCGTTGCTGCAACCATTGATCTGACAGACAGATATATTGTTGCGGGACCTGAGCTTTTGTCACGTGGTTTTGTTTATGTCCGTGAGGCAGAGGATCTTATGGGTGAGGCGAGAGAAGTTGCAGAAAGGGCGATCGAAGCTTGTCTTTATGACGGAGTTAAAGATTGGGCAACGCTTAAAATTAAAGTAAGAGATGAGGTATCCAGACTCATGTTTGAAAGAACAAAGCGTTCACCTATGATATTGCCCATTTTTATGGAGGTTTAAATGAAAAACAGGCGATTAAAACAAAATCGGTTTATTCTTTTGCTGTTTGTTTTGTCCGCTGCCTTTGTAATTGCATCAGCTTTTTACAGCAAGACACTTGCAATTCTCGGCGGTGTAGGTTTGTTTGTTTTTCTTTTGATTTATCTGTTTGTAAAAAAATCGTGGAAACGCGAATATTTTGATGCTCTGTCAGAGCTTGCCGACCGATTGTCCGACAGTGACAGGAACGCTCTTGATTCAATGTCTGTTCCGGTGGTGCTGTGTTATTCTGACGGTACAATTATCTGGCATAACCGCTTATTTAAATCTGAAATTGCCGATTATTCGGAAAAATGCGATGACCAGCTTGATTCTTATATCGGAGACAGCAGTGTCAATGATTTGTTTTCAGTCGGTAGCTCCTTTTTACGGCTTAAAGACAAAAGCTTTTCGGTTTATTCCTCAACAGTCAATTTGAAAAACTACGATGCTTATCTTGTATACTTTTTTGAAGTAACAGAGCTCAAAACAAAGGCTGACAGTTTTGATGAAATCAAGCCGTCGGTAATAATCGGAATGTATGATAACTTTGATGAAATGTTCAGGAGTCTGTCAGACAGTGAGCTGTCCGAGCTTACGAGTTCGCTTGATAAAGTTATGTCAGCATGGTTTGCCGAACACAATTCTGTCATGAGAAAACTCAGCAGCGAAAAGTTTGTTGTGACATGTCATGAAAAAGACCTGCAAAAAATGATTGAAAATAAGTTTTCAATTCTCACACAGGTCAGGAATTACATGTATAACGGTAAGCCTTGTCTGGCAACTGTGTCGGCAGGTGTCGGCAGGGGAGAATCACTGAAAGAGTGTGACCTTAAGGCAAAGGAAGCTCTTAACATGGCTCTCGGACGCGGCGGTGACCAGGTCGCAGTGACAATGTACGACGAAAACGATAAAATGACGTTTTTCGGCGGTGTTGTTTCGGGCGGTGACAGAGGTAATAAAATTGCTTCAAGAGTTGTTGCCAATGAAATAAAGAAACGGATTCTTTCCTGCGAAAATTGCCTTATACTCGGTCACAAATTTTCAGACTATGATGCGATGGGTACAGCAATCGGTCTGTACTCAATGATAAATTATTTCGGTAAGGAAGCAGCGATTATTTACGACCATGAAAATTCGCTCTGCGAAAAGCTTGTTAAGAAATATGTTTCGGAAACAGGCAAAACTCCGTTTGTTGACCGAAGAACAGCATTGCAGAAACTGACAGATAAAACACTTGTTTTCCTTGTTGATACACATAGAGCGTCCTATTGTGAGGCTCCTGATGTCGTGAATTCTGCTGAGAATGTAATTATTATTGACCACCACAGAAAGTCAGTCGATTACCTGAATAAGGCGGTAATTTCACATATTAATGCCAATGTTTCATCTGCAAGTGAAATGCTTACAGAGCTTCTTCCGTACGTGGCTGATAAACCTGTTATCGGTCCTTCTGAGGCGGATGCACTTCTGGCGGGAATTATACTTGATACCAAGAATTTTATTCTCAGATCAGGTGTAAGCACATTTGAAGCGGCATCATATCTTAAGAGCATGGGTGCCGATTCCGTTAAGGTTAAGAAGCTGTTTTCCACAACTGCAGAGGAACATAAACTCAAATCAGACATAGTAGCCTCGGCTTTTATTTACAGGGATTGTGCAATCTCTGTTGCTGATATAAAAAACCGTGACTGCAGGGTAATAACTGCACAGGCGGCTGATGAGTTATTGAACATAACAGGCGTAAAAGCTTCTTTTGTGTTATTCAGAACAAATGATATTTTTAATATTTCCGCACGCTCGCTGGGTGAGATAAATGTCCAGCTTGTTATGGAAAAATTAGGCGGCGGCGGTCATCTTACAATGGCTGCAGCTCAGATTAAATCTACAGACTCAAGCGAAACGCTTGTAAGTCTGAAAAAAGCAATTGATAATTATTTCGACAGTTTATGAAAGAAGGTAAAAATATGAAAGTAATTCTTAAACAGGATGTAAAAAGCCTAGGTAAAAAAGGTGAACTTGTCAATACCTCAGACGGTTACGCAAGAAACTTTCTTTTCCCCAGAGGTCTTGCTGTTGAGGCAAACGCTCAGGCAATGAGCGAACTCAAGAACAAAGAAAATGCTGAAAAATTCAGAATCAAAACCGAAACCGAGAATGCTCAGGCAGCAGCGGAAAAAATCAAAGGTAAAACTGTTCGTTTCTCAGTATCTGCAGGACAAGGCGGAAGACTTTTCGGTTCTGTAACAACAAAGGAAATTGCCGAAAAAATCAAAAAAGAATTCGGCGTTGACGTTGATAAAAAGAAGATTTCCGTCGGTGAAATAAAATCATACGGTACTTATACCGCAGAGATTAAACTTTATCAGGGTATTACGACAGAAATTTTCGTCTTTGTAGGCGAATAATGATTTGAGGGAAAAATATGGACATCACATCTTTTGACGGCGTACAGATGCCATACAGTATGGAGGCTGAGCAAGCTGTTCTCGGTTCAATTCTTATTGACCCTGATTGTATGACGACTGTTGTTGAATATCTCAAAAGTGAATACTTTTTCCTGCCGCAGCATAAGTCTATCTTTGCTGCAATGGTGACAATCGACACGCTCGGCGGCAGAATTGACCCGCTTATTGTGCTTGAGCACCTGAAAAGTGAGGGCGTTTATGATGATGCCGGCGGCAAACAATATCTTTTTCAGCTCGCTGACAGTGTTCCTACCTCGCGTAATGCTGAGGCTTATGCAAAAATCGTAAGAGAAAAGTTTTACATACGCTCTCTTATTACTGCAACCAAGGATATTATGCAGAGTGCTGCGAATGAGTCAGACAGTGCCGATTTGCTCATTGATGCCGCGGAGCAGAGAATCTATGATATCAGACAGGGGAAAACTTCAAACGGACCTTCGAAGATTTCCGATATAATTATCAATCAGGTTTATGACAAACTGCAGAAGCTTTCAGGTGATGATAAAGACCTCTACAAGGGTTACCCCACAGGCTTTGAAGATCTGGACAGGCTTATTAACGGTCTTAACAAATCTGACCTTATTCTTATAGGTGCTCGCCCCGCAATGGGTAAAACAACCTTTGCTCTTAACCTAGCAAGAAACGTTGCAATGATAGGTAAAAGAAAGGTTCTGATGTTTTCTCTTGAAATGACGAAGGAACAGCTTGCGCAGCGTGTTCTTGCGACGGAAGCACGAGTTGAAAGTACAAAAATGCGAAGCGGTGACATTTCTCCCGATGAGTGGGCGAGAATCGGTACGGCAACTGCAATGCTCAGCGATTGTCCGCTTTATTTTGATGATACATCAGGCATCACAGTACAGGAAATGAAGTCACGAATCCGCCGCGAAAAAGACGTAGAGGTTGTAATTATTGACTACTTGGGTCTTGTTACATCAGGTACGCGGGCTGAAAACCGTGTTCAGGAAATTTCTCAGATTACGCGAGCTTTAAAGCTTATGGCAAAGGACCTTATGATTCCTGTTATTGTATGTGCACAGCTTAACCGTGGTACTGAGGGCAGAGGTAAAAGCCACAGACCTCAGCTTGCTGACTTGCGTGAATCAGGTTCAATTGAGCAGGATGCCGACATTGTTCTCATGCTTCACAGACCCGATTATTACGGTGAAACACCTGAAAATGATGATGGTGAAGAGATTCGTGCAGACCAGACAGACCTTATTATCGCGAAAAACAGACACGGTCCTACGGCTGACGTTCACTTAATTTTCAATAAAGATTATACTTTGTTTACTTCTATGGAGAAAATCAGAAATGATATGTAAGGTTAAAGAAACCATCTCAAAATTCTCGATGATAAGTAAAGGTGATACCGTTATCGTTGGTTTTTCCGGCGGCGCAGACTCAATGACCTTACTTCACATTCTGAATTCTCTGAAGGATGAAATAGGGTTTTCAATCACTGCTGCGCATGTAAACCACTGTCTCAGAGGCGAAGAGTCAGAACGGGACGAAATGTTCGTAAGATGTGTGTGCAGTGAGATGGGGATTGAGCTGAAGGTCAGAAAAGTCGATATTCTGAAAGAAGCACAGGAAAACTTCAAAGGCGTGGAAGAATATGCAAGAGAAGTCAGATATGATTTCTTTCAGTCGCTTGCAGGTAAATCTTCAAAAATTGCAACTGCACATAATCTGAATGATTGTGAAGAGACATTTCTGTTTAATTTTGCAAGAGGAAGCTCATTGAAAGGTCTTACTTCGATTCCCCCTGTGAGAGATAATATCATCAGACCGCTTATTGAATGTTCAAGAAGCGAAATTGAAGACTACTGCAAAGAAAAATCAATTGATTTTGTAACTGACAGTTCAAATCTGTCTGATGACTACACACGAAACAAAATCAGACATAGCGTAATTCCCGTGCTTAAAGAAATAAATCCTGCTTTTGATGCTGCGGCACTCAGATGTATTGATTCCCTGCGAGAGGACGAGCTTTATCTGAACGGGTGTGTACAGAGCCTGTACAGTGAAATTGTAACTGATTTCTTTTATGATGCTGAGAAACTGAAATCGGCCCCGGATCCCATAAAAAAAAGAGTAATTTCCAAGATCATTTCTGAAAAATGCTCTTCATTACCGGAAAAGAAGCATATTGACCTTGTACTTTCCGTTCTTGATGGCGGAAAAGCCGAATTATTCGGTGGAGAAATGCTGATTGTCAGACAAGGCAGGCTGTATTTTGCTTCAGATTTGACAACACGCGAAATTAACGAAGATGAAGTTGTTCTGAATAGTGACGGCTTCTGGTCAAACGGAATAATCAACCTTCAAGTTTCTTTTAACAATACACAAAAAGTTTACAAAGAGTTGGTACTTTCGACAATAGATTTAGATAAAATCAAAGGTAAATTAGTTCTGAGAAAACGCCGTGAAGGCGATAAAATAGTCCTGCCTTTACGCAAGGTAGGCAAAAGTCTCAAAAAGCTTTTTAATGAGCTGAAAATTGAGCCCGAAAGACGGGACAGTATTTTAATTCTGGCTGATGATGAATCTGTGGTGTGGGTAGAAGGAATTGGTGCAGATTTAAGAAAAGCTCCTGATGAAAATACTAAAAAATTCTTAAAAATTCAGTATAATGAGGGATAAAAATGCTTAAAGATATAGAAAGAGTTCTTGTGTCTGAAGATGAACTTCAGGAAATAACAAAAAGATTGGGTAAACAAATCAGCGAAGATTATAAAGACAAAAATCTTCTTCTTGTAAGTGTTCTTAAAGGCTCAATAGCCTTTATGGCTGACCTTATGAGAAATATAACCGTGCCTTGTCAGATTGATTTTATGGCACTGTCATCTTATGGCTCAGGTACCGAAAGCTCAGGCAGAGTCAGAGTTAACAAAGACCTTGATATTTATCCCGAAGGATATGATATTCTCATTGTTGAGGATATTCTCGACAGCGGAAGAACACTCGAATATATTATTAATAATATGCTTCTTCCCAAAAATGCTAAAAGCGTAAAAATATGTACTCTTCTTGACAAGCCTGAACGCAGGGTCGCAAATATCGCAGCAGATTATGTCGGCACAAGTGTTCCCAATGCGTTCGTTGTAGGTTATGGTCTGGATTATAATGAAAAATACAGAAATCTTCCTTTTATCGGCGAACTGAAAAAAGAAGTATATTCTGATTGATATATATTAATTCCCCAAGGAGGACGTTCAATTGAACAAAAACGACAAAGCACCGGACAACAAATTCAAAAAAATCTCAATCATGTTGTCATATATTCTTATACCCGTGATAATCATTGCCGGCGTGTACTTTTATATGAGCAATGCACAGGTTGAGAAACTTCAGTATTACGAGGTAATACAGCTTTTTGATGATAATCAGGTTGAAGCTTTTACACTTAATCTCAGCAGCGGACAGCTTAATTACCGCCTCAAAGAAGATAATGTTGAAGATACTGATAAAAGCGGAAATGAAAACTATCCGCACAGTTATACCGTACCGAATGTTACTATTTTCTACGAAGACGTTCACGAACAGATAAGAGAATACAACCTTGAAAATCCGGAAAATCCCATTAAGGCTGATTATAATGCAGGCAGTTCAAATTCATGGATTGTAAGTCTTCTTCCGCAGATTCTTCTTGTTGGCATACTTCTTGTAGTTACTCTTATCATGTTCAAGAGAATGAATCAGTCTATCGGCAGCGACATGAATAAAACTATGAGCTTTGGTAAGGCTCGTGTAAAACAGGCAAAGGATGAAAAGAGAAAAAATACCTTTGCAGACGTTGCAGGCGCAGATGAAGAAAAAGAAGAGCTTGCAGAAATCGTAGAATTCCTCAAAGACCCTCTTAAATTCAACGATTTAGGAGCAAAAATCCCCAGAGGTATTCTTCTTGTAGGCCCTCCCGGAACAGGTAAAACTCTTCTTGCACGTGCTGTCGCAGGCGAAGCTGACGTACCTTTCTTCTCAATTTCAGGTTCAGACTTTGTTGAGATGTATGTAGGTGTCGGCGCATCACGAGTCCGTGACTTGTTTGCTCAGGCGAAGAAAAATTCACCTGCAATTATTTTTATTGATGAAATTGATGCTGTAGGCCGCCACAGAGGAGCAGGTATGGGCGGCGGACACGACGAAAGAGAACAGACACTTAACCAGCTTCTTGTTGAAATGGATGGCTTCGGTGTAAACGAAGGCGTTATTATCATTGCTGCTACGAACCGCCCTGATATTCTTGACCCCGCACTTTTAAGACCGGGCCGTTTTGACAGACAGATTACTGTCGGCAGACCTGATGTAAAGGGAAGAGAAGAAATTCTCAAAGTTCATGCCAAAAATAAGCCTTTGGCTCCCGACGTTGATTTGCGACTTATTGCTAATTCTACTGCAGGCTTTACAGGTGCAGACCTTGAAAACCTTCTTAACGAATCAGCACTTCTTGCGGCGCGCAGAGGTAAAAAGGCAATTACAAAAGATGAAATTGAAGAAGCAACCATAAAGGTGATTGTTGGTACTGAAAAGAAATCTCACAAAATCACCCCAAAAGAGAAAAAACTTGTTTCTTACCATGAGGCAGGTCATGCTGTTTCCACATATTATCTTGAAGGACAGGACCCCGTTCATCAGATTTCAATTATTCCCAGAGGTATGGCAGGCGGCTATACTATGTCAATACCCACTGAGGATAAAAACTATATTTCCAGAAAAGACATTCTTGATGAGCTTGTCGTTCTTCTCGGCGGACGTGTAGCCGAAGCACTTGTTCTCGGTGATATTTCAAGCGGTGCTTCCAATGATATCGAACGTGCAACAGACCTTGCAAGAAATATGGTAACACGTTACGGTATGAGCGATAAGTTAGGACCTATCAATTTTGGTTCATCAAATCATGAAGTATTCCTCGGCAAAGATTACAGCCAGACAAGAAACTATTCGGAAAATGTTGCATCGCTTATTGACAGCGAAATGGAAAGTATTATCAGAGATGCATATGCACGCACTGAAAAAATTCTTTCTGACCACATGGATAAACTCAATATTGTTGCTGAAGTTCTTATGGTCAAAGAAAAAATTGACGGCAAAGATTTTGAAGCACTCATGAAAGGTTCTGTTACAAAAGAAGAGTTTCTCGGAGAAGCAACAGAAGATGGGGAAAATTCAGAAGAGGCTTCTGAAGAATGATTTCGCACAGATAAGCCGACGGTAAAACACCGTCGGCATAGCTTGAAAGGATGATAAAAATGAAAATGTATGAAGAACTCATTGCCCGCGGTCTCATTGCGCAGGTTACAAATGAGGATGAGATCCGCGAGATGATAAATAACGGTAGGGCAACCTTCTACATAGGTTTTGACTGTACGGCAGACAGCCTTACAGCAGGTCATTTCATGGCACTTACCCTTATGAAGCGTCTGCAGATGGCAGGTAATAAGCCGATTGCACTTATCGGTGGCGGCACTACTATGATTGGTGACCCGTCAGGCAGAACCGATATGCGTAAAATGCTTACGAAAGAAGATATTGACCACAATGCAGAGTGCTTCAAGAAGCAGATGGAAAGATTTATCGAATTCGGCGAAGGCAAAGCACAGATGGTTAATAATGCAGAATGGCTTCTTGACCTTAATTATGTTGACCTTCTTCGCGAGGTTGGTGCATGCTTCTCAGTAAATAATATGCTCAGGGCAGACTGTTACAAGCAGAGAATGGAAAAAGGTCTCAGCTTCCTTGAATTCAACTATATGATTA
>CAZDQE010000056.1:0-15297 GCA_964507395.1 uncultured Eubacteriales bacterium
CATCAGTCACCTTACGGTGACAGCTTCCCCTCAAGGGGAAGCCAAATTAACATCTTAATAAATTATAATTTAACATCGCATAAAAAATGAAATGTAAATTATATATGTATTCTACATTATTTTTGCTGAAAAGTAAAGTTACAAAATTATTTCTTTATTGACTTTGTTTTTTCTGTGATATATAATAAATTGAAAAAATGTTACGGAGGTAATCTTCATGTTAAAAATAGGTCTTGTCGGTGTCGGCGGAATCAGCGGTGCACATATTCCTGTATGGGATCAGATGGAAGGTGCTGAACTCGTTTGCCTTTGCGATATCCGTCCTGAAAGAATGGAAAACTACAAGGATACAAAGCATTGCTACACTGATTTCGATGAAATGCTTGCAAACGAAAAAATAGATATTCTTGACATTTGTCTGCCTACATATCTTCATGCTGATTTTGCAGTCAAAGCTATAGAAAAATGTATCAATGTCATCACGGAAAAGCCCATTTCTCTCAAAGAAGAGGATGTAGAAAGAGTTTATTCTACTGCAGAAAAGAATAATGTTAAATTCATGGTTGCGCAGGTTCTTCGTTTCTGGCCTGAATACCTTATTCTCAAAGAAATTTATGACACGCAGAAATACGGCAAGCTTCTTTCAGGCAGCATGACACGTCTTGGGGGTTATCCCAGATGGAGCTGGGACGGTTGGATGATGGATGAAAAAAGAAGCGGTCTTACTCCCTATGACCTCCACATTCATGACCTTGATTTTATGGTCTATGCTTTCGGTATTCCCACCGTCAGACATCAGTACCGTTCAAAACGCCCTGATCAGGATTTCATCAGCGTTGACTACGATTTCGGTGAATTCTCAATTCACTCAGAAGCTTCATGGTACGCAGCAAGATATCCGTTCACTGCAGAATTCCGTTTCCAGTTTGAAGATGCAATCGTAGCATGGGAGCACGGAAAGATCCTTGTTTATGACAGAGAAGAAAATGTCACAGACCTTACAGAAGAAGCAAAGGGCGATACAGGAAAAATCAATCTTCCCAAGAGCAACGCCTACGCAAACGAAATCCTTTACTTTGCAGACTGCGTAAAAAATGACAAACCCATAGAAAAAGTAAAGCCCAACGAGCTGAGAAGCGTTATCCGGATTCTCAACAGTCTTTAATATCTGACAGTAACACCACCCGAAGAAACAACATCTCCGGGTGGTGCTTTTTCTAAACGATTTTCAACAGTTCTTCATAAGACTTATTGAAAAAGTTTGCAAACGCAATAAGTTCAATATCCGTCACAAACCTTTTGCCGCACTCGATGCGCTGTATCGCATTTTTGTCAACATCCAATCCTATCAACTGTAATTTGTCTGCAAGTTCACGCTGCGAAATCTTCAACTCTTTTCTGAAACGCGATATATTGATACCGCAAACATTATTTAATCCGTGTTCTGTCTTATTTATAAACATACTTTACTCCTTTTGACATTCAGTGCTTGTCAACAATGGAATTATATGTTATAATTCAGTAACAAATGACATTCAGTGAATGTCATTTGTTGAATAAAAGATTCAGGAGTTGTAAATATGGAAATCAACATATCTAAAGAGGAAATGTTTGACGGAATACTTAAAATGAATTCTTTCGGAACAAGACTCACAGGCAGCAAAGGACATACAGATTTTATAAATTGGCTCAAAAGCGAAATCAACAAAATGGATATTCCGATTTTCAGTGATCCCTTCTATTTCAGACGTTGGGAAGAAAAGCACTCATCAATCGAAATAATTAACGATGAAGAAAATGTACAGATCCCCGTTTCATCTGCATACCCATATTCAGGAGAAACTACCCCCGAGGGCATAACCGAAGAACTTGTATATGTTAACAATTTAACTGATATCGGAAAAATTTCAGGCAAAATTGCCGTTTTCAATATATCAAATGTAAATTTTCTTCCAAGTGAAATCGCATTCAACAAACGTACAAGTTATCCCGAAAATGTTACTCTTGAAAGAAAATATGAGGGTCCTGTTATCACAAGTTTTGTTCAATGCTTTTACGGCATCATCGCAAAATTATTCAAAGCAAAAGCCATCATTCTTATATGGAAAGGCTTACACGACGATTGCATCGAGGGGCAGTATTTATCGTTTATAATGGATTATCAAAACATCCCTATATTGTGGGTTAACGAAACAAACGGCAAAAAAATAATCAAAGCCGCAAGCGAACATAAAAAGGCAAAATTTGTTCTTGAAGCAGAAGTTGAAAATCACGCTTTCACAGAAACTTTCTATTGCATCATAGAGGGCAATAACAAAAAAGAAAACGTTATAATAAACACTCACACTGACGGCACTAACTGTGTTGAAGAAAACGGACCTATTGCACTTCTGCAACTTATGAAACAGTTGAAAAACCGTAAACCGGAAAGAACACACATCTTTGTTTTCACAACAGGTCATTTTCGTTTGCCTCATTTCGAAGACAGGCGAACAGGAGGTTTTCAGGCTACATCACGTTGGCTGGCAATGCACCGTGAACTGTGGGACGGAAAGAAAAACCATTTTAAATGTGTTGCAAACCTCACTGTTGAACATCTCGGATGCAAAGAGTGGAGAAACATAGACGGTTTCTATAAACACACTGAAAAATCCGAAGTTGAACTTGTCTATACGGGCAACAAATTTGTAGACAGGCTTTACATTGACACTGTAAAAGAAAGGAAAAATATCCGCACAATGACGCTCAGAGGACATAACGCACTCCATTTCGGTGAAGGGCAGAACTTCTTCTCAATGCGCATACCTGAAATCAGTCTTGTTCCTGCACCCTACTATCTTTGCGTTGTCAGCGATTCTCACGAAATGGAAACATTCGATATAGACCTTATGGCAGAGCAGACTGAAACTTTCGCAAAGCTTATTAAAAAAATCGAAAACATTTCCGCAAAGGAACTCGGCAGAAGCGACGGCTATTCTTTCTTAAAAGCCAATAAAGTTTCAATATGATTTAAGAAAAAATTATGACCGATAAGAAAATTCTTACCGGTCATTTTTTGTTATCTTATTATTTTGTTTCTTCCTTTGCGCGTCTTCTCTTATTGAGTTCGCCAAGGATTCTTGTATGCTCCTCGTCATCAAGGCAGTATTTCCATGTGGGAATTACTGAAAGAAGAGCACCGATTGCAGGGGGAACTGACATGCAGAAGAAGAGCATTGCTGCATAGCCGTAATATTCGGGATTTTCAAGAAGTGATTCTCTGAAATTACCGCCTGCTGCAACGAAATCATTAAGCTTACTGATATTTTCATCAGAGAAGCCTACGACACCGCAAAGAATACCGTAGATGATCGTTGCAAGACCGCTGCTGATTTTAACAAGGAAAGTCTGACCTGAGAAGAATACACCGTCAGGTCTTGTGCCGTAGTGATATTCTTCATAGTCAACTGCATCAGAAATCATAAGTGACTGAAGTACTGATGTAAGACCCATTGAAACACCGCTTACCGTAAAGAGAAGCATTGTGATGATAAGAAGAATTGGCTGTGTAAGTTCTTCGGGGAACATAAGGAAAAGAACAAAGATCATAAACTGAGGCACAACTGAAATAAGCTTTGAGCCGTTGTAGAGTTTTTTCTTTGTTGTCTTTTCAAGCATTTTGGGAACAAGACCCATTGCGATAAACTGACCCACGAAAAGTCCGCCGCCGAGAAGCGCGATGTAAACGAGTGTAAGAATACCGCTCTTTGCTGAATAATAGTAAGTTACAAGTGTAAATGCAACTGTCATCATAAGCTGTGAGGGAGCGTTAAGCAAACCTGAAACAAGAATCTGTCTGAAAGGTTTGTTTCTCCACATGATTTTGAAGTTTTCTTTGACAGTGTATTTATTTTCAGAGGGCTGAATTTTTTCTCTTGTGCCGATACCTGCAAACTGGAAGAGAATTGAGCCGATAACGGTTGCGATAAGACCTGCAATAAAGAAGCCCCATCTTTCGCTGCCAACCATTTTTGAAACTTCAAGTGCAAAGGGCTGAAGTCCGAGAACTGCAACACCGCCGCCTACACCTGCTGCCATACGTGCAAGTGACATAAGCTTCTGCTTGTCTTTTTCGTCTTCCGTCATAAGAGCCGTAATACCCCAGAGAGGAATATCACCTGCAGTATAGCTCATACCCCAAAGGATATATGTAGCACCTGCCCAGAGAACGCAAAAAGCATTTGTACCTTCAAACATACCCATTGAGGGGTCATATTCATAGTTAAGGAAGCAAAGAACGGAAATCACCATAACAATTGCGGGAACAAAGATAAGATAGGGTCTGCATTTACCCCATTTAGTTCTTGTTCTGTCAACGATCGTACCCATAATCGGGTCATTGAATGCGTCCCATACACGGGCAATTGCAATAATCACAGTAACTGCTGCTACGGGAATCAGCAAAACATTCTGCAGGAAATAAGATACCAAAAGAACATTAGTTACGTTGTAAAGAATGTTCTGTCCGAGAAGACCTGTCAGGTACATATTTCTTTCTTTTTTGGTGTAGGTTCTAAGACCTGTGTTTGTACTCATAGTCACACTCCTTTAAATTATTTATATTTTTTCTATTGTAACATTTATGAACATAAATTTCAATATGTTTCAGAGATGTTACATAAGTTTAATATAATTCGGCGCACCCCTGAAATTCTGCGTTCTGCATTATTTCTCCACGCCGTAATGCTCTACAAGTCTGTCGTACTCTTCCATGCTTATTGCTACTATTGAGCCATGACGGGGACTTAAGTGGTCCATTTTATAGCTTTTGGGATTTACTGCCTTGAAAGTTTTGAAATCCCTTGTCATCTGCGCGAAGAAATGACCTGTGCCGTATTCGTCCATGAGCATAACCCATGCGTCCGTGCCTGTGATGTTGAACATGGTGCTGCCCTCAACACCGTGCTCTGAAAGAGAACAGACAACAGGCTCTGTATCATAAGGACCTGTAAGATTTTTTGATTTCACATAAGCAATTGTCTGGTCCTCATCATGCTTGAAGTAGAGGTAATAGTAGCCGTCGTTTTCATTGTAGATGATATCTGCATCAATGCACTGGATTCCCTCTCTTCCGTAAAGGGGTTTCGGCTCTGTTTCAAAGGTTTTGAAATCCTTTGTATAAGCGTAGTAATGACCTGCAATATCCTGCTCTGCTGTGGAATGTGCCCAATAGACCATGTACATTTCTTTCTCTTCATCCCAGATTGCCTGAGGTGCCCATGCTCTTGTTGTGTTTGTAAATTCTCCGCCTAAATCCCTGATGTCAATGATCGTTTCATCCGTCCAGTTGATCAAATCTTCCGACTTCCATGTAACGAGCGCATGGTTTGAAGTCCAGCCTTCAAGTGCATTCATGTCTGTGCCGATAATGTAATAGCATCCGTCCTGACCTTTGAAAATATAAGGGTCTCGAACGCATTTTTTACCCTTTTCCTGAATAATTACAGGCTCATTGTTATTGAGAGCCTCGAAATTATATCCGTCCTTGCTGACAGCCAGATGAATTCTCTGCTGTTCAGTTTCATTTCCGACGAAATAACAGAACAGATAAGCACCCTCACGGCTGATTGCAGGATAAGCATAATCGTTAAAAACACAGCCTATGATATTAGGAATCAACATAATCACCGCCATTAAATAACGCAGAAATAACATATATTATTCCTCGTCTGTTTCCCAGTTGTGGTAAACATTCTGAACATCGTCATTATCCTCGAACATATCAAGCATTTTTGTCATGTTCTTGATATCGTCCTCATTTGTAAGCTTTGTATATGTTGTAGGAACGTACTCAACCTCAGCAGAAACGTATTTGTAGCCCTTTGCTTCAAGATCATCACGTACACCGCCCATATCGTTAGGCTCTGTGCGGATATCAAAAATATCACCGTCTGCAATAAAGTCAACTGCACCTGCTTCAAGAGCATCTTCCATAAGCTTTTCCTCATCAATGCCTTCAGCCTCAATGATAATTACACCCTGTCTGTTGAACATGAAAGAAACACAGCCTGACTGACCCATGTTTCCGCCGTATTTATCAAAATAGTGACGCACGTCGCCTGCTGTACGGTTGCGGTTATCTGTGAGAGTTTCAACGATAACTGCGATACCTGAGGGTCCGTAGCCTTCGTATACGATTTCTTCGTAATTATCTCCGCCTGCTTCACCTGCAGCCTTTTTGATAATTCTTTCGATGTTATCGTTGGGAACATTTGCAGCCTTGGCTTTGGCGATAACGTCTTTAAGCTTTGTGTTTACTGAGGGGTCGGGACCGCCGTTTTTAACAGCAACGCCGATCTCACGGCCGATTTTTGTGAAAATCTTAGCTCTTGCGCCGTCAGTTTTTTCTTTTTTACGTTTGATTGTACTCCATTTTGAATGTCCTGACATAGATACCATCCTTATAATATAAAATAATTTAAAATTAACTTAAGTATTATAACACACTATTATAATTTTGACAAGGTGTTATTCGTGAATTTAAAACGGGCGATTCGTGAATAGCCCCTGCGATGTTTAATCGGTACTATATATAAAATCGCATCGCAGACCAGACATTCCGCACTTAAAAAGTATATTTTGCTCTTTCGCCGCCGATAAATTTCGGTCTTGTTCTTGCGGCAACGATAGGTGCTTCACCGATTTTTGAAACAGAAAGGCGAACAGGCACTGCAACATTTTTAAGATGCATACCGATAAGTGTAAGACCGATATCAAGTCCTGCATGAGCCTTTACGTTTTCAAGTGCAACGGGGTTTTCAAAGTTTTTGTAAGCAGTTGTTGCAAATGAACCACCCGCTTTCGGCTGAGGAACAACTGACACAATTTCATATCCGTATTTCTCCGCCGCTTCTTTTTCGATAATAATTGCACGGTTTAAATGTTCGCAGCACTGACAGGCAAGGAAAATGCCTTTTTCTTTCAGGACGGGATAAATCCCCTCAAATGCTGCTTCTGCCATCTGCAATGATGAATCATGACCGATAACTCCGCCTGCTATTTCACTCGATGAGCAACCAACAACAAAAATGTCACCTTTTTGAAGTTTTGCGACCTCCAGCAGCTCTTCCGTAGCTTTCTTTGCCTGATTCTTTACTGTTTCATACATATTTATCACTTCCTACAGATAATATTTTACATCATAGATGTAAAAAATACAATATCAACATTGCAAAATAATTACAATCGGTATATAATATATAAGTAAAAAATTAACAAAGGAGTTTTTTTAAATGAGTAGTTCTTGTTCAGGAAATTGTTCAAGTTGCTCTTCTTCATGCGAAAAGAAGGACTTGCGTATTCCTGCAAATCCCATGAGCAATATCGGAAAAGTTATCGGCATCGTCAGCGGTAAAGGCGGTGTAGGAAAAAGCCTTGTGACATCACTTTGTGCAGTTGCTGCAAAAACCAAGGGTTACAACACAGCCGTGCTTGACGCTGATATCACAGGTCCGTCAATTCCCAAGGCTTTCGGCATCAAAGGAATGGCTGAAGGCAATGACACAGGCCTTTTTCCCAGAGAAAGCAAGCTCGGTATTAAGGTTATGAGTGTAAACCTTCTTCTTGACGACGAGGAAAAACCCGTTATCTGGAGAGGTCCCGTAATTTCAGGTATGGTTCAGCAGTTCTGGCAGGAGGTTATCTGGGGAGATGTCGACTACATGTTTGTGGACATGCCTCCCGGAACAGGTGACGTTTCACTTACGGTTTTCCAGTCACTTCCGCTGAACGGTATCATTATAGTAACCACACCTCAGGACCTTGTTTCAATGATTGTCAAAAAGGCTTACAATATGGCAAAAATGATGAATATTCCCATCATCGGCGTTGTTGAAAACATGAGTTATCTCGAATGTCCCGATTGCAAAAAGAAAATTAATATTTTCGGCGAAAGCAAGGCTGACGAAATTGCAAAACAGCTTGGTGTTCCCGTTCTGGCAAAGCTTCCCGTTAACCCCGCAACCGCTTCACTTGTTGACAAGGGTGCGATTGAACTTACTGACACAGACCTCTTCAGGAATGTCATTGAAACAATTGAAAAGATATGAGAAAAGACGATTTTAACGAAAACAAAAACAATGAGGAAGAAAAAATCCCGCTGAATAAAAAGACGATGAAATTCGTGCTGATTATTGTCACATTCACTCTCTTGCTCAGTTGGATACTTAATCATACCTCCTCCTTTGCGGGAATTCTTGATAATATTCTTTCTCTTCTTTCACCATTTTTGATCGGTGCCTGCCTTGCTTTTATTATCAACACTGTTTTGAAGCCCCTTGAAAAGCTCTGGAACAAGGTTCCTGATAAAAAGCGTACAAAACACTTTGACAAAGCACGAAGACCTGTGTGTCTCGCATTCAGTACGATTATAGTTTTCGGCGCAGTTTTTGCAATTCTGTTTATGATTATCCCTCAGCTTGTAGAAACCATAAGCGCCTTTGCAAGCATGCTTCCCCAATACATCAAAAATCTTGATGATTTGCTCGACAAGGCAATGAAAACACTTGAACGCTACAATTTTGTACTTCCCAGCATTGACCTTAACTGGAGCAAAGTGGGAGAATTTCTTAATAAATTCCTTGATAATTACGCAGATTCATTTATCAACAAAACTGTTGATATTACGACATCAATCGTAACCGTCATAGTTAATTTCATTATTGCGATTTTCTTTTCGCTCTATGTTCTCTCTCAGAAGGAAAAAATCGGCAGACATTTCAAACGATTTCTCTACGCAGTGCGTCCCAAGAGGAAAGCAGAAAAAATTATTTCTTTTGTACAGATGACATCAGAAACTTTTTCAAAATTCGTAACGGGTCAGCTTCTCGAAGCTGTAATTATCGGAGTCCTTTGCTTTATCGGTATGCTTATCCTGCAGATTCCCTACCCTGCAATGGTTTCCGTACTTATCGGATTTACTGCACTTATCCCTGTTTTCGGCGCACTTTTCGGAACAATCGTCGGAGCTCTTCTGATTTTGCTTGCTGCTCCCATGAAAGCCGTATGGTTTGTAATCTTCATCATCGTTCTCCAGCAGATTGAAACAAATCTCATTTACCCCAAGGTTGTAGGTAAAACAGTAGGTCTTCCGGGGATTTTAGTTCTTGTTTCAGTATCGATCGGAGGCAGTGCATTCGGAATCGTCGGTATGCTTTTCAGCGTTCCCGTTTGTACGGTTCTCTACTGCGTATACAAAGAATTTGTAGCTAAAAAACTTAAAGGGAAGGATATTCCCGAAGATTTAAAAAACTGAATAAAAAAGTTTAACGGAGATGCCTTGGTAAGCATCTCCGTTATTTTTATAACAAACACCTGCTCTGAGTGCAGAATTTTTACTGCATATCCTCTAAAATTTCAAGAAGCTGATTTCTCAGTGAATCACGCGACAGTTTCTTGACATACTTAATAAGTTTTTCTTTGTCTTTTATCATCTTCATAGGCAGATAGATTTTTGTTTTCGTGCCGTTTTTAGCATCAAATCTGCTCAGTGCACTGATAAGACTTTTTTCATAAGGGGGATTTACTTTCACCCTGATATTTTCAAGGTGAATTTCAATTTCCTTTCCGACCTCTGCAGAAATCACAATTCCGCCGTTTTCGGTAACAGTATATTTTTCCTCTTTTCCGTCACACTTTACAGTGATTTTTTCATAAACTTCAACATCGCAGAATTCAAAAGTATATTCTCTCTTTTCAGGCATAAAAGGCGCTTTCTTTCCGCCTGAAATCTTTACAGAAAGATTTCCGTTTTCCTCAGAAACTTTAACTGCCGTTTCACTTAAATCGCCATTTTTGTAGTTGAATGTTTCTCCGTCATCCTCATAAAGGGTGAATGTGTTGTTGCCTCTGTAAATTTTAAGCTTCAATTTTTCAGGATTTGAGATTGAATTGCCTTTGTCAAGCGACATGGGAATTACTGCGCCTTCCTTTGCAAAAACAGGCATTTCCTCAAGCTCACTTGAAATTCTCACTGTTTTTCCGCCGTTATAAATTTTTCCGTTGAAAATATTTGTCCATCTGCCTTCGGGGAGATAAACAAAAGTAGTCGCAACTCCTGTTGCCTTATCTCTCTTTGAAGTTACGGGACAGACAAGAAGCTCTGAGCCGAACATGAAACCGTTTTTACATTCATAGGCTTCTTTTCTTTCAGGCTCAATATAATAAAGCGGTTCGCAAAGTGCTCTGCCCTCCTTGTTTGTCCTGCGGTTCATTGAATAGATATAAGGAATGAGTGAGTGCCTTAATCTCATAAAATCCGAAACAATGTTTTCAGCCTGCTTGCAATAATTCCACGGTTCTTTACCGCTCAGGTCATTATTAGTCGAGTGAAGTCTGACAATGGGAGAAAATACTCCGAGCTGTACCCAACGGGTATACATTTCAAAATCGTGTTCACCTCTGCAGTGACCGCCGATATCGTGGCTCCACCAACTGTATCCGCAGTTTGATGCTGCAGAAGTAAAGTAAGGCTGGAAATCAAGAGCAGACCAGCTCATGTGACTGTCGCCTGAAAATCCCAGAGGATATCTGTGAGAGCCGATGCCTGCATACCGTGACAGAATCATCGGCCTTGTGCCGTCACGCTGTTTGTCGAGATAATGGAAATGATTCAATGCCCACAGCGGGTCAAGACCGGGAGTTTTCGTCTTTTTACCCTGTTGCCAGTCAATCCACCAGAAATCAACACCGTTTTCTTCATAAGGATGATGAAGAACGTCAAAATACGCATTGACAAATTTCGGGTCAGTGATGTCAAAATCTATTCTTTTTCCCTCTTTCGGGTCAATGTCCATAGCCTTCGCCATATCGTCATACATATCTTCAAAGCTTCTGACACCGTTTGCAGGATGAAGATTCACCGTTGTCCTGAGACCCATTGAATGCAGAGTATTTAGAAATCTCTTGTAATCGGGGAAAAGCCCTGTGTTCCAGCTATAACCTGTCCAGCCGTCCATAACAATATAATAATCGCCTGCTTTTGCTTTGAAATCAGGGAACTGCTTTCTGATATTCACCCAGTGCCAATCCATATCTATTGTGGCTACAGTAAGAGGAATATTTCTCTTTTTAAATTCCAGCATCAGGTCAATATAGGTTTGTTCGCTGTATGCATGGTATCTGCTCCACCAGTTTCCGAGAACATATCTGGGAATAAGAGGAGCTTCACCGCAAAGCTTGAAAAGAGCCTTTACAGCCTCAATATAATCATGTCCGTAGCAGAAAACATAAATGTCTTTCGCATTTCCTTTTCGCGGAAGAATTTCACCGTTTTCTGCAATTATCAATGATTTACTGTCATCAACAACTGCGGTACCGTCAAATGAAACAACACCGTCAAGGAGCTTTACCTCACCTTTTGCCTGATCAAGAGTCCTTGCAGTACCTTTGAGATTTTCCCTGTTATTGCATTTTGAAACAAGGTCTCCGCATTTTGCAGAAACAGGTTTTCCGGTTGAAACGTTCACGCAGAATTCTGCTCTGTCGGTTTTCACAACAACTTTATTTCCTTTTCTCTCAGATGTAAAATTCACCTTGCCATGGTTCCTTTTCCAGAAGCTCTGGGTTATTTCGTCACAGAACTCACCCTTTTCGATTCTGATAACACCGTCGAGAAGAACGCTGATTCTTGTATCTCCGAAAAGAAGGATGTTTTCAGCTGAAGCCTTTCCTTCTTCTTTCACCAAAAACTGAGAATTAAGCTTTGCCATATTCACACCGCCTTAATAAGTAAAAAAGGCGGAAAACTTCCGCCTTTCTGAAATTAAACACTTGCTTTTTCATCTTTACGACGCTCATCAATTTCTTTCTTGATTTTGTCGTATTTTTCACCGTAGAGCCAGTACTTCTTCTTGTAAATGAAGTAACCGATAATTGTAAGAGGAATAGGTGTAAGGAACATAAATGCACGAAGAATTGTAAGACCTTCTGACTGAATAAGCTCCTCATCTGCTTCAACCTTAGTAATCTTTTCGCTGTCAATTTCTTCCATTGCCTGAAGATTCTCGTAAAGCTGTTCATCCTTAACAAGGTAATTACCGTCTTCGTCTGTGAAGAGCTGAACTGAAGAATAGCTGCCTGTTTCAAGGTCCTGAACATTTACGTCTGTAATTGTGGGAAGACCTGAAACTGCGATACCGATACCAAGGATAAGCGCTGCGATAGCACCTGCAAACTTTGTGATAAGTGTCTGAACGCTGAACATGACACTGTCGCCGCGTTTGCCTGTTTTCCATTCACCGTAGTCAACAATGTCGGCAATCATAACTGTTGAACCGATCTGATTAAGACCTGATGCAGTCATAAGGAACGCACCTGAAAGTGCAACAAGAACTGTGTTGAGAATGTACTGACCGGGTTTGAGGAAGAAGAAAATTGCAAAGAGAAGAACATAGCTGATAATACATGCAAGGAAGCTCATGCCATAGATTTTTTCACGGGGAAGCTTCTTAACGATAAGGCTGTAGAAAATCATTGCGATGCCCTGTCCTGTACATGCAATAACCCAGAACATTGTGTAGCTGTAAGCCTTGGGAAGGAAGTCTGCGCCGTCCTCATAACAGTATGTATAGAGGTAAAGAATCTGAGAAAGAGCAATTGTTGTACCGATAAGGAAGAAGAGAAGTGAGCCTGCATAAGAGCGAAGCTGGTCGTTCTCCTTGAATGTTGAAACGATGTACTTAAGACCTACGTTTTCGTGAGGAAGATCAATCTTTTCACGAACAAACAATACTGTGATAAGCAGGAACACAATCATAACAAGACCTGTTGCCATACCAAGGTACTGATAAGCCTTCATCATGCCCTGATTTGCAAACATGGGAAGAATGAATGATGTACCGAGCATACCAACAAGGAAACCGCCGAAGCCGCCGATAAGCTTTGCCATTGAGCTTGCCTGGTTTCTTTCGTCTGTTGTGTCAGCCATTGTGGGAAGCATTGTCCAGAAAGGAACGTCAAGAACCGTGAAAGACATACCCCAGAGAACATAAGCTGCAAGATAATAAACGTATTTCCATACGCCTTCAAAAGGAACATCTGTAAACATTGCAACGATAACAACTGCGTTTACAACAGCACCGCCGAGAATCCATGGACGGTATCTGCCGAAACGGCTTTTCTTCGTGTTGTTAACAATAGTTGCAAGCATGGGGTCATTGACTGCGTCCCAGAGCTTTGCAAGAACGAATGCCACTGTAAGAACAATGGGGTTGAGGCCCTGATAAATACAAAGATAAACCAGGAAAAATGCATTGATACAGTTGTTGCTGAATTCTCTGCCCAATGAGCCGAGAGAATAAGCAGCGATCTCACCGACGGTGAGCTTGTTTGATTTCTTTTTCATCTTTATCCTCCTGAATAAATTAATAAACGCACCAAATAATATAACATAAAAAAGGAAATATTACAACATTTTTCTGAAATTATTTTTTCGCAAGTACATTATTCTGCAGAAGTGAAAGAAGAAACTCCCGCGCTTGCACCTTAACTGTCTCTACGGGAACTGATTCTTCCTTGCTCTTTGTTATAAATCCCCAGAAGCCGTATGTCAGAAAAGAGGAAATCTGACCTACCGAATATCTGTACTCAAGATAAGCACTTTCCCTTTCGACACGATGTTCAACGTATTTATATAAATAATGATAAAATGATGTGTTTATGTATGAGCCGTCACTTGGAAAAGTATCTTTCAGGAAAGGAATTCTGCAAAGACACAGATTGAGAATGCTTTCAAGCAGATTACAGAAATTACGAATCGGATCCCTATCAGGATTATTCTGTCTGTTGAGCTCTGCATATTCGTTTCTGGCAGAAGCAAGATATTCCTGAAAAATAGAATCAAGCAGTTCATACTTGTCAGCGTAGTGAGTGTAAAAGGTAATTCTGCTCGTTGCAGACCTTTCGCAGATTTCTTTTACGGTAATCTGCTCAAACATCTTTTCATCAAGAAGCTCCAGAAGAGTGTTTTTTAGATTCCTCTTAGTTTTTGTTATTCTTTTGTCCTCATTCATAATTTAACAATGCTCCATATTTGTATATTTATTTATACAATTTCAAAATTATGTATTTGTATCAATGTTAACTATTACCATATAATATTATATCAAGTACAACTATTTATGTCAAGAAATTGACACTTGAGATTTTTATAGCAGGAGGTAAAATCCAATGGCAGACTTTATTCTGAGTTGCTGCTCAACAGCAGATCTGACTGAGGAGCACTTCAAAGCAAGAGATATCAATTATATCTGTTTCCATTTTTCACTTGACGGCAAGCAGTATCCCGATGACCTTGGTAAAACCATTCCCTTTGACCGGTTTTACAAGGCAATGACAGACGGTGCCGAGACATCAACTTCACAGGTAAATGTTGATGAATACATTGAGTATTTCACGCCTTTCCTTGAACAGGGCAAAGACATTCTCCATGTAACACTTTCAAGCGGTCTTTCAGGCACTATCAACTCTGCAAGAATCGCAAAGGAAGAGCTTGAAGGAAAATATCCTGACAGAAAAATTTATATCGTTGACTCTCTCGGTGCATCATCGGGCTACGGTCTTATCATGGATAAGCTTGCAGACCTTCGTGACAGCGGAATGAGCATTGACGAAATCAAAGATTGGGCCGAGAATAACAAGCTGAATATGCACCACTGGTTCTTCTCAACTGACCTTACATTCTTTGTTAAAGGCGGCAGAGTTTCAAAGGTATCGGGTTGGTTCGGTACAGTTCTGAAAATTTGCCCCCTTCTCAACATGGATAATCTCGGACATCTTGTTCCCCGTTTCAAGGTAAGAGAAAAGAAACGCGTTATCACCGAAATCGTTAATAAAATGGAACAGTTTGCAGAAGACGGTCTTGATTACAACGGCAAATGCTACATTTCAAATGCAGGATGCTATGAGGATGCAAGAGCAGTAGCCGACCTGATTGAAAAACGTTTTCCAAAGCTTAACGGCAAAGTTGAAATCTACAGCGTAGGTACAACAATCGGCTCGCACACAGGACCCGGCACAGTTGCTCTGTTCTTCTGGGGCAGCAAAAGAGAAAACTAAAAGCATATTTTTCACGGGTGAAATTTATCACCCGTGATTTTTTATATAGCCCGTAAAAAGCCATAAAAATAAAACCTAAAAAATTTTTTGAAAAATTTATAAAAAAGTGTTGACAAACAGATATTACTCTGCTATAATATCTTTCGTTGAGCGAGAGTGGCGGAATCGGCAGACGCGCACGTTTGAGGGGCGTGTGGTAATCCC
>CAZDQE010000057.1:0-15251 GCA_964507395.1 uncultured Eubacteriales bacterium
GACGAAAAAATTTCTAAACATATTTTATACAATAGGTTTTTAGAAGTCCCCTATAGAAAATGGCATCGTATCACACGATGCCGTTTTTCTATACTATCTGCATAATCCAATAAATAACTCCGTACACAAACGTTGCCGCTGCCGAGTAGAGAATCACAGGTCCTGCAAGCTTGAAGATATTTGCCGCAGTGCCGAGAATACTGCCCTCGGTTTTAAATTCCATGGCAGGGGAAACCACCGAGTTTGCAAAGCCTGTTATGGGCACAATCGTTCCTGCTCCTGCAACCTTGGCGATTTTATCAAAAACTCCGATGCCCGTCAGAATAGCCGTAATTACAATAAGCGAAACAGTGATGAGAGCTTTTGTTTCGTCCTCATTAAATCCTAAATATTTATAAAGCATCTTGAAGCCTTCACCTGCCACGCATACAAGACCGCCTATCCAGAAAGCGTTAAGGCAATTCTTAAGAACAGGAGAAGGCGGAGATGCTTTTTTTGTCATTTTGTCATATTGTTTTTTGTCTGTTGACATAAAAATCACTTCCCTGACAGTAATTTGTCCATTTAATACAAATTTAAACATACAAAGAGGGAAAATAATTTAGGTTTTGATGTTGCGTTTTATATTAAAATTTGTTATTATATAAAGTGAAATATAATCGGCGGAAAATCCGTATTTTCATATATTTTATGAGGTTCTTATGAAAGAGAAGTCGAAGAAACAATCGAAAATTAAATATTATAAAGACAGATTTCTTTTCCATTACAGAAGAAACAGACGATTCAGAATTTTTTCCGTAATTACAGGTCTGATATTAAGTGTGCTTTTTGTGTCGCTTCTTTCGTTTATGATAGTCCGCATAGGTAATGCGGGAAAGGTTACTGCGGCAATTTCGACAGAGCCTGACAGCCTTGACCCTACCTTCTGCGCAGATGCAGAAACGGAAACAATACTTGTCAACTGCTTCGAGGGTCTTATGAAAATTGATGAAAACGGAAATCCTGTCAAAGCGGCGGCAAGTGATTACACGGTGAGCGAGGACGGACTTGTTTACACCTTTACCATTTCCTCCGGCTCTTGCTGGAACGACGGCACTCCCGTTAAAGCCTCAGACTTTGTTTACGCCTGGCAGAGAACGGCAAATCCCTACAACGCCTCTGCTTATGCCTATTATTTTGAAAACATTGTAGGATATGACAAAATTCTTGAGGATTTTGAAAAGGAACAGCAGGGGCTTGTTGATGAAGAGGGTAATTATATTACTGCACAGATGTCTGATCTGTGGGTAAAAGCAGCAGACGATGACACCCTTGTTGTGAAGCTGAAAGAAAAGGATCCGTCCTTTCTTTATAAATGTGCAAGTGCAGCATTCTTCCCTCTTTATGAGGAAAAGGTAAAACCTTTTACAAGAATATGGAGTACGGACGAAGAACGCTTTTTCAGCAACGGTGCGTTTGTGCTTTCCTCCTGGATGGAGGGCAGTTACCTCGAACTTGAGCCGAACGAGAATTACAGGGATAAGGAAAACGTCAAACTGAAATACATAAAGTTCCTTTTCATTGAGGACGGCGAAGAAGCCGTAAAGATGTTTAATAAATCGTCGGTTCTTTTCTCAAATGTTCTGTCTGAGGAAAATCTCGGTAAATTGTCAAAGGAAAAGGATTTTGTATCATACGAAAGCACAGGAACATATTTCCTGTATTTTAATCTCAATCAGGAACCCTTTGACGATGTGAGGGTAAGACAGGCTCTTACTCTTGCTGTTGACAGGGAAAAGCTGATAGAGGAAACGGCATCTGTCAGAGGTACTGCAGCATCGACGCTTATTTCAAACGGCTTCAATGATTTCAGACAGTCAGGCGAAAGTCTCTTTGATGCATCGGATGTTTCTGATAATATCGCCAAAGCAAGGGCACTTCTCAAAGAAGCCGGCTACGAAAACGGTGAAAACTTCCCTTCCTTTGAATATCTTTTTAATGACAATACCTACAGCAGAGAAACTGCGGAGCTTCTCAAAAAGATGTGGAAGGAAAACCTTGGTATAGAATGTAAACTGAAAAGCGTAAGCTGGCAGAAGCTTGACGAAATGCGTGAGGACGGTGAATTTGCCGTAGCAAAGGGCGGTCTTATTGCACCTTATAACGACGTTTCACTGATGCTTGAAGGTTTTACATCGAAAAACAACTTCTGTTCATGGAATAATAAGGAATATGACAGCCTTGTTTCGCAAATGATAAACAGTCAGGCAGATGATAAAAACAACCTTGCTCACAAGGCTGAAAAAATTCTTCTGAACGATTGGGTGATCTGTCCTCTTTATTATTATACCGACGGATATTTAGCGTCGGACAGAATCGAAAATTATTATGTTACAAGCTCGGGAATCGCATATTTTGTAAATGCGGATGTAGGAGTATTTTAAATTAAGGAATGATAAAAAATGCTTGAACTCAAAAACGTATCCTTCACCGTTGAGGGACAGAAGGAAAAACTTGAAATTATAGATAATGTAAGCTTAAAGATAGATGACGGTGAATTTGTTGTAATTACAGGTCCTAACGGCGGCGGTAAATCAACACTTGCGAAGCTTATTATGGGTATCGAAAAACCTACATCAGGTCAGATCCTTTTTAACGGTACGGATATCACCGGAATGTCGATCACAGAGCGCGCAAAGCTTGGCGTTGGCTACGCTTTCCAGCAACCGCCCCGCTTTAAGGGAATTACAGTAAGACGTCTTCTCAGCCTTGCACACGGAAGTGAGCTTCCTGAGGATGTTTGTTGTTCTTATCTTACAAACGTAGGGCTTTGCTCAAAGGAATATCTTAACCGTGAAGTTGATACTTCTCTTTCAGGCGGTGAAGTGAAGCGTGTTGAAATTGCTTCCGTTATGGCAAGAGAGCTTCAGCTTGTAATTTTTGACGAGCCTGAGGCAGGTATTGACCTGTGGAGCTTTACAATGCTTGTTGAAACCTTCAAGGTTATGAAAAACAAGAGAAATCAGTCTATTGTTCTCATTTCTCATCAGGAAAGAATAATGTCGGTTGCAGACAGAATCATTGTTATTGCAAACGGTAAAATCCGCGAAGAGGGAAGCCGTGATGAAGTTTTTCCGAAGCTTCTCGGTGAATTCGACGGCGCATGCAATTTCAGAAACGAAAGGAAGGACTAAGCGATGACAAACAATAAAATAGATAAAGACCTTCTTTCTGCAGTTGCAGACCTTCACGATGTTCCGATGGGCGCATACAACATCAGAAAAGACGGTCAGGGCGTTGCCCGTCAGTCAACTGAAAATATTATAATAGAGCCTAAAAAGGATAAGCCCGGTATTGATATAATCGTAAAAGCGGGCACGAAAAACGAAAGCGTACACATTCCCGTAATTGTTACACAAAGCGGTGTCAACGATTTGACATACAACGATTTTTACATCGGTGAGGATTGCGATGTGCTTATCGTTGCAGGCTGCGGTATTCACAATTCGGGCTCAAGCAAAAGCGAGCATGACGGTATTCACACCTTCCATATCGGTAAGAATTCAAGAATAAAGTATGTTGAAAAGCATTACGGTCAGGGCGAAGGCACAGGCGAGAGAGTACTCAATCCTACGACAGAAATAGAGATGGATGAAAATTCATACTGCGAAATGGAAATGATTCAGATTAAGGGCGTTGACTCTACAAAAAGAGAAACCAATGCTCATCTGAAATCAGGAGCAAGGCTTCTCATGATGGAAAAGCTTATGACTCACGGTAAGCAGGTTGCACATTCAAACATGGAAATCAATCTTGACGGTGTAAATTCAAGCGCACAGATTATTTCACGTTCCGTTGCCAAGGACGAGTCAGAGCAGGTCTTTTATCCGAGAGCTGTAGGAAACGCTGCCTGCAGAGCCCATGTTCAGTGCGATTCAATTATTATGGATAACGCGCGAATCCGTTCGATTCCGGAAATTGCCGCAAATCATTATGATGCTCAGATCGTTCATGAGGCTGCAATCGGAAGAATCAATAACGACCAGCTTATTAAGCTTCAGACCTTTGGTATGACCGAGGAAGAGGCTGAAGAAATCATTATTCAGGGATTCTTAAAATAAGGAGAAAATCACAATGGATAAGCTTATATCATTACTTTACGAGGATTCATCTCTTTCGTCGGAGGAGCTTTCTGCAATGCTCGGCGAGAGCGAGGAAAGCATTGAAAAGAGAATTGAAGAATATAAAAAGAGCGGTGTGATTCTCGGTAAAAAGATTTGCATAAACTGGGACAAGGTTGAAGATTCAGGCGTTACTGCTCTTATTGAACTGAAGGTTACACCTCAGAAGGAAACAGGCTTTGACGAAATTGCGGCAAGAATTTCCGAATTCGACGAGGTTGAAACTGTCAACCTTATGGCGGCTGACAACTACGATTTGCTTGTAACCGTCAGAGGAAAATCAATTCAGGATGTTGCAATGTTTGTTTCCCGCAGACTGGCTACAATTGATGCAGTACAGTCAACCGCAACTCATTTTCTTCTTAAGAGATACAAGGAAAACGGCGTCATTCTTACAGACAGCGAAAAAGACCAAAGGAGCATGATGCTGTGATTGACTACGAAGAACTCCTTAACGAGAATATAAAAAAAGTAAAGCCTTCGGGGATAAGAAAGTTTTTCGATATCGCAAACGAGATGGAGGATATAATTTCCCTGAGCGTAGGCGAACCTGATTTCACGACACCGTGGCATGTCCGTCAGGCAGGTATAAATTCTCTTGAAAAGGGAAGAACGTGGTACACGCCCAACAGAGGATTTTCGGAGCTTCGTGAGGAAATCAGCAAATATTTCAAACGAAAATTTAATGTAGAATATGAGCCTTTGAAAGAGGTTCTTGTAACTGTAGGCGGCTCGGAGGCAATTGACCTTTGCATACGCTCGCTCATATCAAACGGCGATGAGGTTCTTATTCCTCAGCCTTGCTTTGTGTGTTATGAGCCTATGACTGTAATGGCAGGGGGAACGCCTGTAATTATTGAAACAAAGGAAGAGGATGAATTCCGTCTGACGGCGAAACAGCTTCGCGAAAAAATCACGGACAAAACAAAGCTTCTGATTCTTCCGTTTCCCAACAATCCCACAGGTGCAATAATGAGAAGAAAGCATCTTGAGGAAATTGCCGAGGTAATCAGAGAACACAGCATAATCGTTCTTTCTGACGAAATTTACAGCGAACTGACTTACGGCGATGAAAGACATGTTTCTTTTGCTGAGATTGAGGGAATGAAAGAAAGAACAATTGTTGTAAACGGATTTTCAAAATCCTATGCAATGACAGGCTGGAGACTCGGTTACGCTCTCGGACCTGCAAAGCTCATTGAAAAAATGACGGTTCTTCATCAGTACGCAATCATGTCAGCACCTACAACTGCACAGTATGCGGCGATTGAGGCACTTAAAAACGGCGATGAAGATATTGAAAAAATGCGCAGTGAATACGATTTAAGGCGCAGGCTCATTGTCAGCGGTTTCAGAAAAATGGGGTTTGAATGTTTTGAGCCTGAGGGAGCTTTCTACGTTTTTCCGTGTATCAAGAGCACAGGTCTGACGTCAGATGAATTCTGCTCAAGGTTGATTCACGAAAAGCATGTTGCAGTAGTTCCCGGTACTGCATTCGGTGAGTGCGGTGAGGGATATGTGAGAGTTTCCTATTCTTACTCAATCAGCCACATCAGAGAGGCACTGAAGCGTATACAGGAATTTGTTGAAAAACTTAAAAATTAAAATTCTACTTGAAAATTTATACAAAAAAATGTATAATAATGTTATAGCACAATATCACCACTTCTTGGGGGAGTAAAAAATGTCCGCAGATTTAAATTGTCACACAAAGTTATCTGACGGGTCACTTGGCATAGATGACCTTATCGTCCTTGCTAAAAAGCAGGGTATTAACACTATTTCCATAACTGACCATAACTGTCAGGCAGGTAATATCAGAGGCGAGCTTATCGGAAAACGCCACGACGTTAAGGTGATTCCCGGTGTTGAGCTTTCTTCAACTGATGAGGAAACAGGGGAAGAGGTTGATATCCTTTGTTATCTTGCAGACAGTCCTGCACGTCTTGAAGGTCTTTGCAGAAGAAATATGCTGGCATGCAAGAAGGCAAGTCAGTTTATGATTCTCGGTACTGCAAAAAAATACAATGTAACACCTGAGCTTATTGTAAAATGTGCAACAGGCTCGACCAATATTTATGTCTGCCACATTATGAGAGCTCTTATTGAAAGCGGCTTTACAGGCGAGTTTTACGGCGATGTTTATAAAGAGCTTTTCACAAAAGGAAATCCCGGGTCCGTGTATTTTAAAGCGAAATACGATAAGACTAAAGATGTAATCGAGTCTATCCACGAATCGGGCGGTATTGCAATTCTTGCTCACCCGGGCAGATACAGTGATGAATTTATTGAAAGAATGTTGACTCTTGGTCTTGACGGCCTTGAGGTATGGTGTCCCGAAAACACAGAGGAACAGTCTGAAAAATATTTTAAGCTTGCAAAGAGTAAGAAGCTTCTTTCAATCGGCGGTAGTAATTTCCGCGGAATGTATAATGAAAAAACTCTTACAGTGGGAAGCTACATAACTCCTGACAAACAGCTCGATGAGCTTATGAGCTATAAAGCAAAGCAGAAAAGGCTCCGCAAAAAAGCAGAGCAGGATGCTAAAAAGGAAGATTGATTATGCATACTTTTGATGATCAGGATATGAAAATTTTCGGCAGTCCGAAAATTGAAAATGAAGCTGATGTGCTTATCCGTATCGTAGAAATTATGAAAAAACAGCGTGCAAACGGAAATTTAGACAGAGCGAAAGAGCTTGGCGAGCACGTAGCAAGAAGAATTTATTCGCTTGAAGACATTGATGAAAGAATCGGCGGATATGCGAAAAACGAAAAAGTTTACGAGCAGATAAGAATGCTTGTTACCTTTGCTGCTGAGGCGGAAATTCATGTTCTTCTTGAGAAATATTCCGTTTCCACAATGACGGTGAACGCCCTTTATGATGAGCTTATCAAGCTTGATGAGGACCTTTACGATAACATTACAAACGCTTTTACCTTCTACTATCTTGTCCTCAGAAAGGGCGGAGATATCGACAGCGGTATGGGCAAGCAGTTTGCAAAGCTTTGCGGAAATAAAGATGACAAGACTCTCTCAACTCTCGGTTCAGATATTTTTGTATCTATCCGTAATATGGTTGCGGAAGAAATCAGCAAAGCAGGCTTTGTTGCAGATTAAACTATTTCGGCGGTTTTTAACCGCCGAATTTTTTACCCTCCCCGTGAGGGGAAGATGGGACGACCGCTTGCGGTGGATGAGGTGGAAGACTTCATTTTATCGCTATGAAAATACTTTAGAGGAGAATTTCAATGAACGAAAAAGAACTTGTCTTATCGGCAATAAATGCGAAGAAAAATTCATATTCACCTTATTCAAGTTTTCCTGTCGGTGCGGCTCTTCTCTGCAGTGACGGAGAAATTATCACAGGTGCAAATATAGAAAATGTGTCTTTCGGTCTGACTGTTTGTGCAGAGAGAACTGCATTTTTCAAGGCAGTTTCAGAGGGTAAAAAGGATTTCATTGCAATTGCCGTTGCAGGCGGCGATACTTTTCTTCCTCCCTGTGGTGCTTGCAGACAGGTAATGGCAGAGTTCTGCAAAAAGGATTTTAAAATAATATTCGTAAAAAACGAGAATGAATACATCGTGAAAACACTGGAAGAAATTTTACCTTTCTCTTTCTCTGAGGAGGACATGAAATGAGAATGTATGATTTGATACTCAAAAAAAGAAACGGCGGTAAGCTTACAAAAGAGGAAATCGGCTTTTTTGTAAAAGGCGTGACAGATAAAACAATTGAGCTTTATCACATTTCAGCACTGATGATGGCAATTTATTTCCGTGGCATGGATGAAGAAGAAACACTGAACCTGACACTTGCTATGGCATCATCGGGAGAGCAGATGGATTTGAGCGTTATAGACGGCATAAAGGTTGACAAACACTCAACAGGCGGTGTAGGGGACAAAACCTCACTTGCAGTTGTTCCCGTTGTTGCTGCCTGCGGTGTAAAGGTTGCCAAAATGTCAGGCAGAGGTCTCGGTCACACAGGCGGTACGATAGATAAATTAGAGTCAATCAAAGGCTTTCAGACGTCGGTTGAGCCTGATGATTTTTTTCGCATTGTGAACACTCACGGACTTTGTATTGCAGGTCAGTCCATGAATCTTGCACCTGCCGATAAAGAGCTCTATGCTCTTCGTGACGTTACTGCAACGGTTGATAATATTTCCCTTATTGCTTCAAGTATTATGAGTAAAAAACTTGCATCCGGCAGTGACTGCATTCTTCTTGATGTAAAAGTTGGCAGCGGTGCATTTATGAAAACTTATGAGGAAGCTGAAAAGCTTGCCCGTGAAATGGTAAAAATAGGTAACGGTGCAGGCAGAAAAACTGTTGCAATTATTACTGATATGGATGTGCCTCTCGGTAATGCAATCGGCAACAGTATCGAAGTAATTGAAGCAATAGAAACGCTGAAAGGCAATGGCCCTGAAGATTTCACACTCCTAACCAAAACCCTGAGTGCAGAAATTCTCAGTATGGCAGGGGTAGAAAACGCTGAAGAAAAAGCAGAAGAAGTTATTTCAAACGGCAAAGCACTTGAAAAACTTGTGGCTATGGTCAAGGCTCAGGGCGGAAATGAAAATTATATTTCTGACACAAATCTCTTTGAAAAGGCAGAATTTAAGCAGGAAATCAAGGCGGAAAAAGACGGATACATTTCTCACATGAATGCGGAAACTGTAGGCGTTGCCTGTGCAAAATTAGGTGCAGGCAGAGAGAAAAAAGGAGATACAATCGACTTCACCGCAGGAATTATGCTCCTTAAAAAGACAGGCGATAAAGTCGCAAAAGGGGAAACACTTGCAGAAATGTATGCGTCAGATAAATCAAAATTCACAGATGCAGAAAAAACATTTTTGTCAAGTCTGGAGTACAGCGAAACCCCACCCGAAAAAATCCCGCTTATACTTGGAAAGGTTGAATATTTGTAAGGTTGCTTCTGCGAATTGAATATCAAATTTGTGAAAATAAAAAAACACCCCATCATTTGTGAATGATGGGGTCAGCTATTATAAACCTAACAGTTCTTTCTTTTTAGCATCATATTCTTCTTGAGTTATAGCACCATTGTCAAGTAAATCCTTGTATTTCTTAAGCATATCTGCTGAATTATCCTGCGAAGGAGTAGTAGTTGTGTTTGGATTAGAATCTGCCATTTTCGATATGATTGTATTTTTTATTTCTTCTCTGTTTTTTATGAGGTTAATTTTATATTTTATTCCGCTTCCGATAATTTTCAAACCTTTAATCCCTGAAAATTCTACACTCTTCACATCTCTTACCATAAATTGCTTTTTGGTTTTAGATCCTTTTTTGCAGATGATATTGTATTCATCAACTTCCAAAGAGTTTTTCTGGTCGGCAAGATATATTATGTAGATAATAAGGAGCAGCAAGACCAAACCGAGTGCTATTGATGAGAAAGTCAGTATTAAAGAATAATCGAAGGTGTAGCTTAAAAAATCAGTGTGTTCCAGATAGTATGATCCAAGCCATGTGCTGTAACCCATTCCTGTCAATAGTTCTCCGAGCGCAATATCGGCTTTCCTTGCACTGTTAATTGCGTCTGAATAATCAAGTCCCCAATATTTTGATTCGTACTCATAATCATCAGTAAGTCTGTTGTATAAGTATCTTGCTTTTGTTTCATAGTCATCATCTTCATCAAAATCAAAATTACCTGCTGCAACAAGTAAATCAACTGCAGTTTCCTGTCCCTTTTTATAGTTTGAATAATCAATACAGCTAAATATAGATACTGCCACTAAAATTATTGCCATTGCTATCCATAAAATTTTAAATGTTTTTTTGTAATTAATTTTGACACTTTTTATAATTTTTTCTTCCATAATATTATTCTCCTTTTAACTTGTCTTTCTGTAAGTAGTTGAGCCAGAGTTTTCGTTTTTTTCTAAAACGACATCAGGGACTCTCTTGTTTATGACTTCGTTTTTAAATCGTCTACCTAATTCTCTTTTTTGTCCCGTACTAAGTTCATTCCATTCAATTCCTGAAAACAGTTCTCTCAAAGTGAATAATTGTCCTTTATTTAAGGCACCGAGTTTAACAAGGACTTTGTTTATCCACAATTCGTAATTCACTGATTTTCACCTCCCCTTAAAAATAAAAAAGTGTGTGCAACCGAAGTTACACACACCGAAAAATGCATACTCCGATTGCTACCACACAAAACTTACAGTAACCACAACACGGGAATACTAAAGTAGAGAATGCACTTTTACCAAGGTAAAAATGAATTCCCGCAACTGTGGATATACATATTAAGTTTTGTGTGGTATTTTTATTATACCATAAAATTTTCATATTGCAAGATAATTTTCAAAAGACTTCCTTTGAGGAGTAGGTTAACATACTATTGAAAAATAAACCCTGTTATGATATAATGACAGGGTAATTTTTTTAGGAGGGGACGCATGAAAAGAGAGCGTTTGGGCAGCCGTCTGGGATTTATACTTCTCAGTGCAGGCTGTGCTATCGGAATCGGAAACGTCTGGAAGTTTCCGTATATGGTCGGTCAGTACGGAGGCGGTATATTTGTACTGATTTACCTTTTCTTCCTTGTTATAATGGGCGTGCCGATTATGACAATGGAATTTGCAATGGGCAGGGCAAGCCGAAAAAGTCCTGCAAGAATGTATCAGCAGCTTGAGCCAAAGGGCAGTAAATGGCACTGTCACGGCTATGCGGCAGTAATCGGAAATTACCTTCTGATGATGTTTTATACAACGGTTGCAGGCTGGATGCTGAAATACTTTGTGTCAACTGCAAGGGGCGATTTTGCAGGCCTTGATGCGGCAGGCATAGAAGGGCAGTTTGATAATATGCTTGCTGACCCTTGGTCGATGATTCTTTTCATGGTTATTGTTGTTGTTCTGGGATTTCTTGTTTGCTCATTCGGTGTGCAAAAGGGTCTTGAAAGAATTACAAAATATATGATGCTGGCGCTTCTTGCGATTATGGTAGTTCTTGCTGTTAACAGTTCGTTTATGGACGGCGGTAAAGAAGGACTTGAATTTTATCTCAAACCAAGTATTGAAAACATGAAGGAGGCAGGAATCGGAAACGTAATCGTTGCAGCAATGAACCAGTCATTCTTTACACTGAGCCTTGGCATGGGCGCGATGGCGATTTTCGGCAGTTATCTTGATAAAGACAGACGACTGATGGGCGAATCTATTAATATTGCGTTTCTTGATACGTTTGTTGCACTTGTTTCAGGTCTTATTATTTTCCCTGCGTGCTCTGCGTATAACGTTGAGGTCAGCTCAGGACCTCCGCTTATTTTCATAACTTTACCGAATGTTTTTAATAATATTCCTCTGGGCAGACTCTGGGGAAGCTTGTTCTTTATCTTCCTTTCCTTTGCGGCGTTGTCAACGGTATTCGCCGTGTTTGAAGGAATTCTCGCTAATACCTGCGATATGTTCGGCTGGAGCAGAAAGAAATCATGCTTAATCAACTGTATTTTAATGCTTGTGCTTTCTCTTCCTTGCGTGCTTGGATTTAATGCTCTTGCAGGATTTGAGCCGTTCGGTGAAGGCTCAACAATTATGGACCTTGAAGATTTCCTCGTCAGTAATGTTCTTTTGCCAATCGGTTCGCTTATTTTCCTTATTTTCTGTACCCACAAAAAAGGCTGGGGTTGGGAGAAATTTAAGAAAGAAGCCAACATCGGTAAAGCAGGCGCAAAAGTTCAGAATTGGATGCGCGGATATCTGACATACGTTCTTCCCTTTATGATTATTATTCTTTTCGTAATGGGTCTTTACAATTTCTTTAAATAAAAATTCGGACTTATGAGAAAACACTCATAAGTCCGTTTTTATATAGAAACAATCCTGTTTCCATTTGCATGGATTGATTTGGATATAAGTCCAAAGTCTTTCATAATCTTTTTGGTCACGGATAATGTGGTCGTGAAAAGAACGTTGCCAAAGGGTTTCATCTGGGTTTGTTTTGTGTATCTCCTTTGAAATGTTCATTTTCATGTACCCGATTACTTTGGAAAGAAGAGACCTTGCTCGTAGGGGCGATTCACGAATCGCCCGCAAAATCACAGGGTCTGTAATTACGACAAGCAAATGAATATGATTTGGCATTATAACATATTTTGGAATTTCGATGTTAAACCTATTATCTAAAGTTTGTATTATTCTATCTGCAATTTTTCCGTATTCTTTTAATGTTAAGACGGGCGATTCGTGAATCGCCCCTACGCTGATGTCAGAAAAAATGCATCTGCGATTTTTGGTGCAGATTGTGATGAAATATGCGCCGGGTGTGCTGTAATCATAATTTTTAAGCCTTGTACTTTTGCGTTTCGGTAAATTCATAAAAAGAATCCTTTATTTTATAATTTTTGTTTTTGTTTTTTAAATATATTCATTCTAGTAACCTCATAGATTTATTAAGTATATCACAACACATATTTATGTCAAAAAACAGGCTGTTGCATTTCTGCAACAGCCTGTAAAACTTTAATCAGTTATTATTTGTTTTCTGTTGAGTAATAAAACTCCTGTGATTCTTCTTCGGGTTCTTCTGTGGGAACAACCTTAACATCCTGGTAGCACTTCATACCTGTACCTGAGGGAAGAAGCTTACCGATGATAACGTTTTCTTTAAGACCAAGGAGCGGGTCTGTCTTGCCCTTGATAGCTGCGTCTGTAAGAACTCTTGTTGTTTCCTGGAAGGATGCTGCTGAAAGGAATGAATCAGTTGCAAGAGATGCCTTTGTGATACCCATGAGGACATCCTTTGCTTCAACAAACTGAGGCTCTCTGCCTTCTTCTGCGGCTTTCTGAGCAATCTGTTTGTTGATTTCTCTGAATTCTTTCTTCTCAATTTTTGTTCCGGGAAGAATATCACTGTCGCCGGGATTCTCTACTTCAACTTTTCTCATCATCTGACGTACAATAACTTCGATATGCTTATCGTTGATATCAACACCCTGCATACGGTAAGTTCTCTGTACTTCACGGATAAGGTAATCGTGAACTGAATGAATGCCGAGAACATCAAGAACATCGTGAGGATAGAGTGAGCCTTCTGTGAGAGCGTGACCTTTCTCGATGATGTCGCCTTCCTGTACTCTGAGGCGGAAACCGTAGGGGATAAGGTAGCTTCTCTCGTCTGCAGTTTTCATATCTGTAACTACAACGTGCTTGCTCTTCTTGATTTCGCGCAGTGAAACAACACCTGCGATTTCACTGATGATAGCGTGTACCTTGGGTCTGCGTGCTTCAAAGAGCTCTTCGATTCTGGGAAGACCCTGTGTGATATCGCCTGCATCCTTAGCACCGCCTGTATGGAACGTTCTCATTGTAAGCTGTGTACCGGGTTCACCGATTGACTGAGCGGCGATGATACCAACAGCTTCACCTACTGTAACAGGCTGACCTGTTGCAAGGTTTGAACCGTAGCACTTGATACATACGCCGTGTTCAGCTTCACAAGTGAGGAGTGAACGGATCTTGATTCTTGCGCCTTCTTTGTCAATATTTTCCTGACCTTGAGTTTTCTTCTCATAGTCAGCGTAAACATAGTCAGCAACCATTTCAGCTTCATCTTCGTTCATCATCTTATCCTTAGACATGATGAGCTCGCCTGTTTCTTCATTTACAAGGTCTTCAAGAAGATATCTTCCCGTAAGTCTTTCAGCAAGGCTTACGATTCTTCTGTTATCGTCGTAAATGTCGTAAACCTCAAGGCCTTCTGCACAACCGCAATCCTCTTCACGGATAATAACTTCCTGTGAAACGTCAACAAGACGACGTGTAAGGTAACCTGAGTCAGCAGTACGAAGAGCTGTATCGGCAAGACCTTTACGGGCACCACGTGATGAAATGAAGTATTCAAGAATATTAAGACCTTCACGGTAGTTAGCCTTGATGGGAACTTCGATTGTTTTACCTGCTGTATTTGCGATAAGACCACGCATACCTGCAAGCTGACGAAGCTGTGAATCGTTACCACGGGCACCGGAGTCAAGCATCATATAGATGGGGTTATATCTGTCGAAGTTATTCTTGAGTTCTGCAGCAACCTGAGAGGTGCATTTTTCCCATGTTTCAATAACTTTTTCTGATTTGTTGTCTGCGCTGATAAGACCCTGCTGATAGAGTGCATCAATCTTTTCGATTGATTTTTCTGCATCAGCAAGAAGTTCAGCCTTCTTCGGCGGGATAGTAGCATCGCATGAAGCAACTGTAATACCGCTTCGTGTTGAATATTTGTAGCCCTGATTCTTGATTTTGTCAAGAACGTCAGATGTTACTGCAGTACCGTGAATCTTGATACATTTTGCGATGATCTTACCGAGCATCTTTTTATTAACAAGGAAGTCAGCCTCAAGCTTGAATGCGTTCTCGGGATCGCTTCTGTCAACAAAGCCGAGATTCTGAGGAATGGGTTCGTTGAAGATAACACGACCGATTGAGGTTTCAACAAGCTTTGTTACCATTTCACCGTTAACTTCTTTAGTCATACGAATCTTGATAAGAGCATGAAGACCGATAACGCCTTCCTCGTATGCCATTTTTGCCTCGTCGATATCGCGGAAAGCTTTGCCTTCACCGATTTCACCGGGTCTGATAAGTGTAAGGTAATATGAGCCGAGAACCATGTCCTGTGTAGGAACAGTTACAGGGCGTCCGTCTGAGGGTTTGAGAAGGTTATTGGTAGAAAGCATGAGGAATCTTGCTTCTGCCTGAGCCTCAGCAGACAGGGGAACGTGAACAGGCATCTGGTCACCGTCGAAGTCAGCGTTGAAAGCTGTACATACGAGGGGATGGAGCTTGATAGCTCTGCCTTCAATAAGAACGGGTTCGAAAGCCTGAATACCAAGTCTGTGAAGTGTAGGAGCACGGTTGAGGAGAACGGGGTGGTCCTTGATAACAACTTCAAGAGCATCCCATACTTCGTCAGTTGCGCGCTCAACCATCTTACGTGAACGTTTGATGTTTTCAGCAACACCTGTTTCAACAAGTCTCTTCATAACGAAGGGTTTGAAGAGCTCAAGTGCCATTTCCTTGGGAAGACCGCACTGATAGAGTTTAAGTTC
>CAZDQE010000058.1:0-14119 GCA_964507395.1 uncultured Eubacteriales bacterium
GCGTTGCAAAACCCACCTTCCCCTCGAGGGGAAGGCAATGACAAATTATAATTTACTAACAGAACCGCCGATATCAGTGAATGATATCGGCGGTTCTTAGTTTTATAGATTTATTGCAATAGAATTATTAAAATTTTCACCAAAGACTTGAAACTCCTTTTGCGTGAAAATTAATTCTTGCAACATCAATTGTATTCACTTTACCGTCACCATTTACATCAACGCAATCAAACTCATATTTTGAAAGCACAGATACTCCCTTTGCTTGTGCATTTGCACGGGCAACATCAAGTGTATTTACTCTGCCGTCACCGTTGATGTCACCAAGGAGATGTATTTTTACATCCTGAACAACATCTTCGTCAGCAACTACGATTTCATATTCACGAGTTACATGGTTATTCTTTGTAACTCGCATTGTATATGTAACCGGTTCTACATTTTCAACAACAAAATCACCTTTTGTTCCTGCAAGAATTGCTGAATAGCTTTTCTCGGTTGAGCCTGCAAGAATGAAATCAATGAACAACACATCTTCTTCACCACCGAAGGATTCTGCCGTACCGCTGACCGTCACGCCGCCTTCCGGTGCTTCCTCGCAGGTGAACTCCACCGCTACTTCCACAGAATAATAGTTCGGATAGGAAAGTGTCATAACATATTCCTCCGGGTCAAGACCGACGAGGGTAGCGGAAAGATCCTTAACGTCATCCGGGAAGAAGTAATTCTGCTGTTCATAAAGGGTTGCTTCGAAACGGTATGTGTGACCGCTTTGGAAGACGTCACCGTGACTCATAAAAATGTCTTCACCTGTCGTTGTGTCATACCAAAAGGCATGGCGGAAGGAATATCCGGAATCAGCAGGAACGCTGCAGCCATACTGGTAGGAATAATTTGGGTCATCAAGGACAACGCCTGCTACGGGCTTGGTTAAGCCGTTGATAACGATATTGTCTACAAGGGTTTCGTAAACGGGAGCGAGTACAACATCGCTGTAGTATACCGTGTAGGTGGTCTCGGCAGAATCGTAATTACCGAACCAACCGCTGCCGCCCGGTGTGGCGACCTCCTGATGACTCCAGTAACAGAACACCTTACCCTCGGGTGCTTCGTCTGCCACCACATAGATCACCTGATCCTCTGCCGCCGCCGAGATAGGTATGGTATGTGCTTCATCAGCGTAGGCAGTACCGTTCTCGACGGTGATATTATAAAGTCCCGTGAATACGGCATTAACCGCGATCTCACCGGTACCTTGCACCGTGAAGGTCTCACCTGGCTGATAGGTCTTGCCGCCGATCTTCCAACCGGTGAAGGTCGAACCTGCAGGCACTGTTGCACCGAACTCGGCAAGGTTTTTAAATGTATAAGTATCACCGACGTAGAGCTTTTCGGTCACGGTCTTGCCGTTTGCGGAAATGACAAGGTTTGAGTAGCCGGTGAAGCCGGAGCCGTCACAGTAGATGTCAAGATCCTCTGTGACGTTTTCCACGGTATACACGCCGTTTGCATCGGGTGTTACGAGAACATCGTTGACGTAGACCTCGAGGGCATCGTGATCGGTCAGCTCGTAGTAATCGTTGGGGTGGATCTGGAAGGTGCAAGATCCACCTTCTACGATCTCATCCCAGCCGTCATCCCCAGTCGCATAGCACTTCACACAGCCGTCAGTCACGGTGTAGATACGCTTTATGTCCACCTCGTAGTTCTGCTCGAAGTAGAAAGATTCGCCTCCTGCCAGCACATAAAGTTTGCAGCTCACGTTTACGTCGTTGAGATATTCCGAGTAATCAACCGTTACCTTGGATTGTGTATAGGTTTTGGGTTCGATGTTGGAATTCGGACGGGTAATGGTGATCGTAGGCTGGCACACTACGGCGCCGCTCAGACTTTCGGGAAGCGTCCAGATCACCTCAAAGGTATCGGTTTGCTTGGCGCTTCTTGTAAGCTTAATAGGATCTCCTTCGCCCTCAGGTGCGGTCTTGAAATCGAACAGCGTCTCGGAAAAAACGTACAGCGAATCTGCATCGTGCAGATCCCTGAGATCAAGATCTTCTTCCAGACCATACTTTTCGCCATCTTTGATACAGATCACGTATGCATCGTTGTTTATTATATCCGTGGCTTTTTTATCTTCGTATTCTTCATAGCCGTCGGAATAGGTAAAGGTTTTTCCTATATAGGCGATTCCTCCAAAAAAAACACCTCCGTTGATCATTGGGAACAGCTTCTGGTCAGCTTCCCCCAACACTTTAACCGTGTCAAAATGGTGGATGGAATATCCGTCTGAAATAAACGTTCCTCCGTTGATAACGGTATGTCCGGTCATATCATGATTGGTCTTCGTTCCCGTATTGCAGGTTGCAAAAGCAGACAGCTCTCTTGCACACATATCTGCGAAGTCTGTAACAAGGTCTTCACTATTTGCAGTAAAGATACCACCGTTTATTTCCACAGCCTTCAGATCATCTGCTATTACCGTTCCGCGGTAGTAATAGTCGTAGTTAATTGTTCCATTTCCGAATAATTCCGTCTTGGCGTTCAGGGTATAATTTCCGCCGTTGATCGTAAGCTTACAGCTCCGGTCGGTACTTGAATAGGTATCATACCCAAACACCCAATATCGACGTGTGTCATATACACGGAGCGCCGCCAGCTGATTATCGTATGCACGGTATGAGTCCATGCTTACGCCGCCCCCGCCTACCGAGTCGGTCAATACAAACTCAATAGGATTCCTGTTGTCAATTGGATGCAGATTTATTCTTATAAAATCCGAAAGCGGTGACTCCAGATCGGTCGAAGAAATGTCGTCCGTGCACGAAAGTGTATGTCCGTTAAAATCAAGAGTCACGAAGCATCCGTTTACATCAACTTCAACAAGCACCGTCGCGCTTCTTAGTGCGTCGGCTGCATCGTAATGCAGGTCGTTCATTAATTTGATGGTATAGGATTTGCCGGAATAGTCGGAGAGTGCAAAGGCTTCTTCAAATTCGTCCCAAGAGCTTACCTCAACCACGTCTCCATCTGACACTTCGCTAATTTCATTCTCCGACTCCTCCACCGCAAAAACGGGGAGCGCCGCCGTGGGCAAGAGCCCCACGAGCATTACAACAGAGAGTAAAATACTAAAAAATCTTTTCGTAAATGTTTTCTTCATAGTTTTTGCCTCCTTGTGCAACTTATTGGTATTACCCACAATAATTCTACATCTTTTTCCGAACATAAAAAAGTAGCCCTACAGGTTACATTCATTATCCTTTCAGAAAAATAGGGCTACTTTTAGGGCTACCATGTCAAAAAACAGTTGTCCGTATTGTAACTGTTGCACAAAAAGTAGTATTTGCCGTTTACGTTTCTCAGTTTGACAACAAAGTCAATATGTGGTATATTCATATTGTTAACAAATTATGAAAGGAGCGGTAAAATGGTTTCTCTTTACGGTGCAACATTCGCAATTTCCCTGTTAATGATTGCCGTATGTTTTTTCGTTGACAAGAAACACGACAAATGGCTTTTGCTCCTTTTTTCTTCTGTTGCCTCTGTGATATGGGATATTTTATGTTGTCACTTTCCAAAACTCTGGACGGTGCCTTGTGGTCAAACAGAATAGCTTATTTCGGAAATGTTTTCCTCCCCTTTTTCATGCTTATGATGGTAATGAATCTTTCAAGGTTTAAAATCCCCAAAGCTCTTCCGTGGGTTTTAATCGGAATCAACACCGTTATGCTTTATATTGCAACAAGCGGCGGATATCTTCCGATTTATTACAAAGAGGTTTCTCTTGATTTCGTTGACGGCGTAGCAGTTCTTATAAAAGAATACGGACCGCTTCACGGTGTTTATAAAATTTATCTCTTTGCCTATTTCGCTGCCATGGTAGGTATCATCATTTATACCACTGCAAAGAAAACTACGGTTTCTATAAAACATTCAATTTTCCTTGCCTTTGTGCTTATCGGAAATATTGCAATATGGCTCGTAGAAAACATTATCCATGCAGGATTTGAATTTCTTTCAATTTCTTATATTGTTACGGAAGGGCTTATACTTCTTCTGTACGGAATATTGCAGGACTATGAAAAGGCGGAGAAAAAAGAGTCTGTAACAATTACAGAAACGCTGAATACACCTGAGTGTTTCACTGATGAGCAAATTGATAATATTATAAAAAACATAAACGGTCTTTCCGTTCGCGAAAAAGAAGTTCTGCGGTTTATCCTTGAAAACAGAAAAAGAAAGGAAATTGCAGAAGCTCTTTTCGTAACAGAAAGCACCATAAAAAAACATACATCAAGCATATACAAAAAATTGGCAGTTGTAAACAGGACAGAGCTTTTTGAAAAGGCAATTAAATATGTTTAAAAAATTTACACCACGGAGTTTCACAATCAGAACTCAGTGGTGCTTTTTTTATTTGTGTTTTAATTTTTCAATCTGCTTACCTAAAAAATCTGTATATATTTCAAAATTCGGGTGACCGAGAATCGGTATCAGCCTCAGCGCTTTTTCCGTTTCTTCTATCGCTTTGTCTGTTTTGCCCTCTGCATCATAACATTCAGCGATTTTCCACATCATCTGAAGCAGATTTTCAAAAGAAATCCACTTCTGCTTTTCTGCCGCATCAAACTTTGGTTTTCCTTCCAGAAGATAGGCGATTTCCGTAAGCTTTGTGAAATAAATTTCAGGAATCTGTTCGATTGCCGCCTCTGCACTTTTCAGGTCGCCCTTCTTCTTGTAAGCGTAAGCAAGAAAACGTAGTGCATCGTATTTCACTTCGTTGTTTGTTGTCTTCTCCACAAGTTTCAACGCTGTTTCTATAGTTTCATCAGGGTCAGGCATAACATAAAGAAGATTGTTAAGCAAGATATCGTTTTCAGGGAATTTTTTCAGACCCTCTTCAAGGATTTCCCTGCTTTTTACATAGTCGCTTTCCCTGTATTTGTACGCTTTGTCAACAATTTTTTCAATTTCTTTTTCCGTTTCTTCAAGGCTGAAATCAAAAAGTTCATCCATTGAAACACCAAAATAGTTTGCAAGTACGGGTGCAAGCGTTATATCAGGAAGTGCGATATTATTTTCCCATTTACTCACCGCCTGAAAGGATATGCCTATTGCACCTGCAAGCTGTTCCTGTGTAATTCCCCTTTTCTTTCGCAGTTCTTTTATTTTGTTTCCTATATTCATATTACTTTTCTCCTTAACGTATTTTTGAGCTCGGATAAAATATATCACATCGCTCGCAAGGAAGCAATAACATATTAAGCGACAAAATTCAACCTACAATTGAATTTTGCCGCTTTAAATTTACACTTTTTCACATCTTACCGTAAAACGTGTTCTGCCGCCGAGAGTACAGGTAAATAAAGTCAGATCAAAATCGCCCGAAACCATATTTCCAATATCAGTAGGCTGAAGAATTTCCGTTGAAACAACACTGTATCTGAACTCGTTACCTTCCGCATCTATAAACAAAATACTGTCGCCTGTATCAAGGTTCCGCAGCTTGCCGAAATGGCTCTGATAATTATGTGCAGCTAAAACCATGTTATCCTTGTACGCCGAGCCCGAATAACGGCACGGTGCTTTCTTCAATGCGGAATAACTCCATTCGCTGATTATCGGAAGCTTCAAGCCAAGGGATTCAATGTAAAGCGTACCGATGTAATCAATTCCGTCATGAGTTATGACAGGCATTTCCATATCGGGAGCAAGCTCATAAAAAGGCTTGTCAAACTCTGAATCCACAGGTGTATCGGGGGTCAGATTCTCAATTATACTGACTGATTCTTCTGCGGCTTTCTCTGCCCTTTTCTGGTCATATAAATTATAAATTGTCAGACAAACTGCCGCTGCAAGGAAAAGTGCGCCAAAGCGAATCAAAGCTTTTCCGATATTTCTTTTAGTTTTCATCTTCACTTCTCCTGTTCATTCTCCAGCCAAGCATGAGAAGAATTATACCTGACAAAGAAAGCATCGGCACCGGCCACCAGAGCATGCCTGTCTGCGGAAGAGTCGGCTTCTGTCCGCTGTCATCAGATGGGTTTTCCGCATCTATTGAGGTGTCACCTGCAGGATTTTTACCCGTATCCGTTTCGCCTGTATTTTCAGAAGGATTTTCACCGCTTACATCTTCATCGGGCAAATCGGTCGCTGTATCACTATTTATTTCATCGGGAATTGTTGTATCCTTATCCGTTGCATCGGGTTTTGTTGTCACCGGATTTGTTAATGTTGAATCTGAAGAATCGGGTGATGTGGTGTACGAAGGGACTGTGGTTGCGGCAGTATCGTCATCTTCATTGTCATCTGACGATTTTGAATTGGTGATAATAAAACTGTTTTCATCTCTCTCAACTGAAACCTTGTAGCCGTCGGGAACTTCTTTTTCAACAACAACCCAATCGTTACCCGACAGGTCATTCCATGTATAGTGCCAGTTATTATCCTTACTGAGGACAACAGTGTCAAAAAGATTTTCACCTGAATAAAGCTCTACAACAATTTTGTCAGGTCTTGAGGACTTGTCGCCGTCATCATCCCACACCTTGAGAACGCGTACGTTGGTCTTCATGTTTGTGTTGTTTATAATTGCTTTTGTACGCACATTAACATTGTATTCCCATGTTTCATTCTCTGCTTCGGCAGGCAAAGTTACGATAAAAGCCTCGGGGATATAAACCGTGTCCCCTACCGCGATTGAACTGCCGACAACAAGATACATACCCAGCGGAATATTTTTAAAGCTGACCTGTCCGTTACTGTCTGTTGTGTCAGCATAATCAGGCTCGATTTTTTCACTGATAACATATCCCTTGAGGGTAAGGGCAAGAACTCTCAGTTCTTCAGCACTTTGAGTTTTGAAAATAATGGGATAACCCGAAAACGGCGGAGTAAGGGAAACCTTACCCGCTCTTGAAATGTCAGCAATTCTGTAAAGCTTGAATTCGGCACCCGAAATCGGTTTTCCGTCAGGAGAGAGGGTAACTGTAAGATTCGCTTTAGCCGTCGTATCAACAGGAGCAGCAAGAGAATTGATCTGTGCTGAAAAAACGACCGATATACAAATAATTATCGCGAAAATTTTCAAAAAATTATTTTTCATCCTTCTGCCCTTTCTTTATATTTTTCTGTGCGGCTTTTTTCGCCTTACTCTGTTTTTTGTCTTTTATAATAAAATATATCATGAGTATTATAAGCATGGGTGCCGCAACAACAGGAGTTACAATAAGAGCGTCAATGCGGTGAGCATCTGTGCTGACATATATAGTCCTGTCCTCAACATTATCTATTCTTGACCCGCGGACGAGAAGCCTGTGGGTATTTATGCCATAGGGAGTACATGTAATAAGCGTGCAGTAATCCTCGCCCTTTGTAATCGTAAGCTTACTTGTTTCATGGGGCTCAACGATTCTTATAAGGTCAACCTCATACGTAATGACCTCTCCGAGAACAGTTATCGTAAAGATATCGCCCGCTTCAAGCCTGTCAAGGTCGGTAAACAACTTTGCAGTAGGCAAGCCTCTGTGAGCGGAAAGCAGACAATGTGTACTGCTTCCCCCTATAGGCAGACTTGAGCCTTCAAGATGACCTACAGCAACGTCAAGAATCGCCTTGTCTGTGCTGTGATAAATCGGAAGCTCTACTCCGATTTTTTCTATTTTCAGATATCCCATCATGCCGTTGCCTGTGAGATTGAGTAAATCGTCATAACCCTGAACACTGTTATAGGTAAGCATTGCATAAGGCAATTCTGCCAGCTTCTCATTGTAGCTCTGAGCCTCGGCAAGATACCTGCTCAAATCCTTTTCCTCAATGTTTTCAAGCATTGTTTCATAATTTACAATAGCCTCTGACTGCGACTTTGAGTTCAAATAGTTACTGACGGTAGGATACAAAAGCACGGAGAGACCCACGACAAACATGAGTACCAATAATACAGATGACGTTTTTCCCTTCATAAGCCTCTCCCTGTTATTGTAAATTAATCGGGTAGTCCCCGGAGAGAGGGTTTGCCTCTCTCCAAGGAAAAAATTAAATGAAATTTTGCTGATTATTCAGCAGATGCTGCTCTCTTCTTTACTACAAGAAGGATTCCTGCACCGAGAACAAGTACAATACCCACGATTGTGAAGATTGTTGTACCGATACCGCCTGTTTCAGGGAAGATTGAACCGGTTTTGTTTACAATCTGAACACCTGTTTCAGGAGTGTATTCACCATTCACCGCTTCAGCTTTGAGATTTTCATTTGTGATTGAAACCTGAACGCGTGATGTAAGTCCGTTATAGCCTGCAGGAGCTTTTGTTTCTTCAAGGTAGTAGTTTGTATCGCCGTCAAGACCAATGATCGTTGCAATACCGTCTAATGTAGTAATAGCAACACCCGCTTCGCTATCATCAGCAACACGATAAAAACCATCGCCAAGTTCTACAACGGCAATTTCGTTTCCGCCTTCAAGTGCATCATAAAGTCTGAATTCTGCTCCGTCAATAAGGTTGTTGTTTGAATCAGTTTTAACGATATCAAACTCGTATGTTGAAGTTTCTGTTGTTGAAGTTTCTGTCTCAGATGCATCACCGTATGCAAGGTAAACATCGTTGGTATTTACCGCATTGTGAATTGCTGCGTTTTCATTGAGCTCGCCTTCGTAGCTTACTACGATAACATCATTATCCTCGAGAGTATCAAGGAATTCCTGTTCAAACGAAACTTCAAATGTGCAACCGTCTGTAAGACCTGTTGATGTAACAGTGTAATTTGATGCATCTACAGTTTCACCGCCCAGAGTAACACCTGTTACGCCGTTAAATGTAAGACCTTCGCTCATTGTATCGTGTAATACGTACTTTGTTGCACCTGCCTGAGCAGTAATTGTTGCACGGAATTCAATTGTCTGGAACATGTCAGCATCGTTTTCTGTGCCCCATGCACCTGTTGAATCTTCCTTAACCTCTTTATAAATTGTAGGACCTGAGTTCTTTTCAGCGAAAGTTGCATCAGGTTTTGTTGTTGTGAGAGCAAGGATTGTGCCAAGTGTTGAATCGACAAGGTAGTAGCCGAGGTCAAGACCTGAAATTGTAGCAGCAGTTGCACCCTCTGCTACTGTAACACTGTCTGTTGCTGTGATGTTGTTAGCTTCAGCGTAAGCAAGAGCTGCCTTTGCAAATGCTTTTTCATCTGCACCTTCAACCCATGTTACATAGCCGCTTGCGTCTACCGAAAGATAAGTTGTCTGTGCTGCAACGAATTCTGCCCAGTTTGAATCTGCTTTGTAAAGATAGATGCCTGTTGTTGCATCATAGCTTTCAAGTGAAAGAATTCTGTAAGCAGAATAAGTTTCACCTTCTGCAGCATTAGTTACTGTGATCGAACCTTCGCCTGCTGCAAATGCTACAACACTGAGTGAAAATACAAGCATTACTGATACGAGAATTGCCAGAACTTTTTTCATTGTGTTTTTCATTTTTGTTTTTCCTTTCTATAAAGTCTTTTATATCACGGATTCTGCCTTTTGCGAAAGCACAAAAAAACTGCTACCCTTCAGTTTTTCTTTTCTTTCTGCATCTGAGCATAAGCCCGTACACAAGAGGAGCAAGGATTACCATTACGCCTCCAAGTGCAAAGATTAACATGGCATTGTCACCCGTTTCGGGAAGAACATAGCCTGTGCTGTTTATGTAATCAACTGTGATGTTGTCGGTAAGCTGACCCTGCACGGTACTGCCTATTTCCGATTTTCCGCCGTTCAGCTTATAAGACGGAAAGTAACCGTCTACGGTAGTTTCACTGATCGTCCATTCCGTGCCGTAAGGCAAATCTGAAATCACTGCCGTTTCTCCGTCCTTGAGGTAAATTATTCCGATACCGTCGGAAACTGTAAGCACTGAAGAAATTCCGTTTATTGTCACAGGATATTCACCGGCAAGGTAAGCATCGTCATGAATCAGCAAAAGCGTAAAACGGAAAGTTTCGTCTGTAGGAATATCTTCACCCTCTACGCTTTTGGAAATTGTAACAGAACGGACGTTTTCGTTTGTAAAATGTGCCGTTTCGTCGCTTACTTCTTCAGAGCCGTTTTTCCAGATGCCTGTAATTTCCGTCAGAACATCGTTTTTCTCGTTTTTACTTACTGTTACCTCGTAAACATAAAATGTTTCGTCATATACTGTTGTAAAATCGGTTGAAGAGGGAATTTCTTCAACTCTGAAATAGTAAACATCGGTGTCCGACTTCATATCAGCAAGGGCAAAGGGAATCATATAACTGTCCGAACGGGTGTCTTTGACATAAATCGTGCCTTCCATGGTAATTCCGTTTTCAAGTGCAACGGCACCCGTGCTGTTTGTAACCTCAGTAAGCGAAAAATAATATCGGTGTCCGCCCGTGTCGGGATTTACGAGAGTTTTTTCATAGGGAATTTCTACGTAAGAGCCCTTCTCTGTATTGACGACCTTAATCTGAACGGGGGTTGAAGCTTTAATCATGCCCTCTGCTACGCCGTCAACGATATTGATATCATCTCCGCGGTAGAACACTGTGTAACCAAGCTCATCCGCTCCGATTTCCTGCATGGTGAAATCTGCACCAGCAATAATATTTTCTATACACGCAGTTTCGCCCGAAGCAATGTAGACCATTCCTTCAACCTCTACAACACCAAGTCTTGCAAGACCTGTTCTGTCAATAACCGTGTAGCCTGTACCTACGGGAAGAGGCTCTCCGTCAAGAGTAACATAGAATGTAAATATTGTCGTTATATCTTCAAGAAGAACTTTTTCAATTTTCAGAGAACCGAACTTATTTGCATCAAGAATGTTATTGAAAGCAAATGACGCACTGCCCTCATCAACATTTTTAACGGGACTTTCAACACCTATAAACTTCTCTCCGCCAATCTCAACGTCTTCGTCAATATCACTTGAAGTTACGGCATGTCCGTCAACGGAAATTGTTCCGTACTGTTCAAAAACAGACTCGTCAAGTATTTCACGGACAAAATATGTACTGTCACCGTCATCGGAAATATTGTCAAAAACTGCTGTCTGACCCGACTTGAGTTTGAATACACCGTTTACATCAGTTGTGTCTGTGCCGATTTCATTACCGTTTGAATCGTAAATTATGTAAGGTACGCCTGCACCGATAAATAAATCTTCTCCGTTTTCCTTGACAACCTGAAAACTGAAATCAGGATTTCCAAGCAATTCTTCAATATTGAGCTCCGTTGTCAGCTCCTTGGAAACAGAGATACTGTTCGCATGGATAAGGGGCATGTTAAAGTTCATTCTGCAGATACCTGAGCCTGCGCCGCGTTCCATGTAGTAGAAGTCCATTTTGTGGGTGCTGTAATCAGCAAATGTTCCCGCATCATTAAGACCGTCTGTACTGCCGAGAATTTCAGCAAAGGTTACCGTTCTTTTCGCCTCATCGAAAACATCACCTGTTTCCGGATCAAGGTCGTAATATTCAACTACACCTCTTACAAAGTCGATTTTACCGCCGACATGACGGTGAATACCTGAAAGGTCAAGGAACAGCTTGCCGTCAACATATACCCATACATCGTCGTCACCTGTAAACCGGAATACCATTTCCTGCTGACCGTCAAGACCTGTCATACCGCCTTTAGGCTGAATGAATTCCATGTGCATGTCCATACCGAAGAAGAAGTTTGTCGCTTCATCAAAATCAATTGAATAAACATCTGACAGGTATTCATCTGTCTGTTCAAAGGAGATGCCGCTCAGTGAGAAATATTTGTCAATTGCATCTCTGTAATCCCACTTGCCTGTTCCGTACTCAGAATTCATAAGAGAAACAAATTTTGTAAGCACAGTATTCAGCGTGGAATATTCACTGCCAAGACCGTTATTGTACTTATAAAGTGCATTCGATGCTATATTCGTAAACCAGTCTGCATCAATAGTCGTTGTCTGGGTAGTCTCAGTAACAATATCATTGAGAGGCAGGAAGTTACCGAAAGGATACATAGTGAAGTTTGATGTTATTATCTGCTTATAGAGGGTAAATGTGTCATCCTCAGCATTAAACTGGGCATGATTATTACGGCTGTTGAAATAGTATTCGCCCGTTTGCGTATTGTACTGGAAAAGACCGTTGATACTTTCGGTGTTAAGCTTAGTTGCATAGGTGTTCTGACTGAACAAATAGTCAAGGCTTTCACCTGATGCAAGTGCAGGATAACCGTCCACAAGCGATGATGCCATAACATCTGTAAGCGAGCTGTTGATTGAACTGATTACGTTAATGGGACCGGGACTGTTGGTAGTAATGTTACTTATTATATCACCGATATCGGCTGTAATATTGTTACCGAAGTTCATGCTGTACTGAGCAATTGAGCTGCCGATTGATTTTGTACCGCCGTCCTGCTGGAAGCCGGGGTAAACATGGTTCGATGAAGTATACAATGTATTGACATTTGTACCGTAATCAAAAAGGTTAACTTCGATCAGTTCGCTTGTATCAGCACTCTGAACAATTGTCAGCTTGTCCTTATTTATCTCTTCATTATCCTCAGGAGGAGTTGTGAAAGTAACAGTACCGATAGCTGAGGTAGAAGCCGTTGTTGATTTATAAAAATCAACAGGACTTACAAGAACCGAGTGACCTACCTGAACATTTGCAACAAGAGATATATCGCTGTCACCGTGCCATACAAGAAGGATAAAGCCTTCATCGGTTGACGGCGACATATCAAGCTTCGATTCAACATTTCTGTTGATTTCGCTTACATAAAAGCCTGCGTCGTTCTTATCAATAACGATAGCATCCCAGTATTTGTAGTCAAGATAGCTTGACATAACGTCGTTTATAGAGCCGCCGTAAGAGATCGTAGTAAGTGCGTTTGAATACTTATTTGCCTGATATACGCTGATTGAGGAAATCTCCGTATAGCTCATAGCTGCCGCCTGCCAGAGCCATGAAACACCGTCAAGCTTTTCCGCTCCTTCAACAAAAAGCTGAAGTGCAGGACCTAAGTCCTCATAGTAAACGTATGCCGTTTTGGCGGAAAGAGACAGATTATAATACCATTCTACGAACTCCTTTGAGGATTGGTCATATTTTTCCGTTACGGCAATAATTTCATCTTCTGTAGGCAGTGCCGCAATTTCTTTTTCGGCGTTTTCAATTCGGCTTCTGTCTCTCTCGGAAAGTGAGTTTTCTATAATTGCCAGAATACTTCCGTAGCCGAGAACAGCCCCGTCTGACAAATCAAATGTTTCTTCCTTTACGCTGACATCACCGCCGTATATTACGGTTATTGATGACGTGCTGACTTCCGATATAATGCCTACTGTATCGCAGTTTTCATCAGAATCCGTATCGGCAAACATAACATCGCCTGCAACGGGAGAATAAGATGATTTTTCAAAATAAATTCCCTTTCTACCCCATGTTTCAAGCATTGTGTGCGTACCTGAATTGTAGGGAGCGATATCAGTTGAAATATCCGCATATTTCATACAGAATGACAGAAACATTGCCGACCATTTTGCATACGGCGCTCCGTACCATTCACCATAGCGGGTGTAGCCACGTCTGTTGCCGTCTTCATCAAGAATGAAGTTACGCGTGCTTTCTGTGTAACCGAGCTGAGTTTTTGCAATCGCCACAAGGTCTTCCTGAGGATTTCCGCACAATGTCACCTCAGACATTGTCATTTCCCAATCCTTGGCCTCTTCAACGTCTGCCTCTGCATCTGAATAACAGCTTTCAACATGAATGTGCTCTTCAAGCCCGCATACGTTTAACGTTTCATAGCACACATCTGTGTGTTCATGGGACTCATCTGCACAGATAAGATTTTTCTCATAACAGGCTAAATCATGCACATGCTCGGTTATTCCGCAGAAAGCGTCTCCTGCCATTGTTATACCTGTAAGCTTCAGCCACCAGAATACCCCGGGAACTACAATAAGGGAAACAACCAACACAACCGCTATTAACTTAAATTTCACGCTTCTGTTTTTTACGATGTCATAAACTCTCTGTTCAGTACGCGCCTGCACCGGCTTCCCTCCTTTCCTCGGGATTATTTTAAAGGGGACTTCTAAAAACCTATTGTATAAAATATGTTTAGAAATTTTTTCGT
>CAZDQE010000059.1:0-14090 GCA_964507395.1 uncultured Eubacteriales bacterium
ACCGCATACTTCGCAGTGCTTACCTTCTGTAAGTCCTGTTTCTGTGCATGTTGCTTCTACTGCTGCATCGATTACTTCTGTATGTCCGAGTGCATCCACGATTTCCTGTGCAACGAGAACTTCACCACAGACTTCGCAGTGCTTACCTTCTGTGAGACCTGTTGTTGTACATGTTGCTGCTACCGCTGCATCGATTACTTCTGTGTGTTTGAGTGCTTCAACTTCGTCTGCAGTATAGCTGTCACCGCAAACTGAACATGTATATGTTGTGTAACCGGCATCTGTACATGTGGGAGCTGTTACTACTGCTTCGTAGTCGTGTCCGAGGGCATCTACAGTCTCTGTTACAACATCACCGCAGACTGAACATGTCTTTGCCTTTTCACCTTCATCTGTACATGTGGGTGCGAGGGTTTCTTCCCAGTCGCCATACTCGTGACCGAGCGCGTCTACAGGTGTGTCAACATATTCGTCACCGCACACCTGACATGTGTGAGTTGTATAACCCTGTTCTGTACATGTAGGATCAGTTACAACTGATTCGTATGTATGGCCAAGTGCATCTACATCTTTTGTTTCAAGAACTTCGCCGCAGATTGTACACTTAAGTTCATCAAGACCTTTTTCTGTACAATCAGGCTCTTTTGCTGTTGTCCACTCGCCGCCATCATGGCCTACTGTTACAGTAGCATTTGCAGCTGAAAGGTCAATTGTCTGACCGTAAGATACATAGCTGCCTGATGTTGTACTGAATGTTTCTGTAACTGAACGTGATACAAAAGTAAGACCGCCAAGGCAGCCGGAATCTTTAATCCAGTCTTCATTCATATAAATTGAGCCTGTTGCTCCGAATTCAGCATCCTCACGTACTTTAAGTGAGAACTTTGCAATCTGACCGTCAGCAATTACAGGTGTACCTTTACTTGAGGCACCGGAAAAACCAATATAAGCGATTTTTACCGAATCTGCGACAGACTGCCAATAAGTTGGATTTGAGTTTCTTTTATACATTGCCGAGGATGATACTGCATTACCGATGAGATAGTAATTTTCCAGTTCACCTGAATTATCAATATAATCAGTTGAAGCCGTGGCGTCTTCGGGGATTACCACCTCAAACAGTGCTGAATCGTAAAGCACCGCTGCCTGAGCCGCATAAATTCTGTAGTTTGTGCTCAGGGTAAGGTAAACATCGATTACATCACCGGGATGTACCACATCGGCACTTACATCAATGCCGTACTGTGCTACGTAGCTAGCTTCATCAACCGCCTCGTCTGCTGCTGAAACACTGATTGCAAACATATTTACAACCATGAGCAGTGACAAAACAAGACTGAAAAGCTTTTTCGTCTTAGACATAATTTTGCCTCCTTTAAGATATAATGCCAAGTATAATTAATCAATTTAGAACGTAAAAGGCAACACTCCCCCTACTATTCTTCATGATAATGATATCACAAGTAGGGGGAGAGTGTCAACATATAAAAAAGAAATAAAAAATTTACTGACAAAAAAATAAAAAACATGCACAAAAAAGCTCAACTGTTTTTGACAAATAGTACAAAAGAATTTTTACGGTTTCAGCCATATTGTCTTATTAACAATATGAGTATAACTCTGAACAAGTTTGACAACTTTTACAGACACATTCATGTCGGCATAATCCTCTGCCATAACATAAGGTTCGTTATTTTCTCTCATGGAAACTGAAAGTTCAATTGCTCTTTCAACATCCTGAGTTTTGATACCGCCGATTACTACACTGCCCTTGTCAAGAACCTCGGGTCTTTCGGTTGAAGTTCTCAGAAGCACACCCGAGAAACCGAGCATTGCAGATTCCTCCGAAAGAGTTCCGCTGTCAGAAAGAACGCAATAGCTTGTCTTCTGGAGCTTGTTATAATCCATAAAGCCGAATGGTTTCAGATTTTGAACAAGCGGGTGAAATTTGAAATTTCTCTTTTCGATAAATTTCATTGAACGGGGATGCGTAGAATAGATGACAGGCATCTGATATTTTTCAGCTATATTATTGATCGCAGTCATAAGTGACATGAAGTTTTCTTCATTATCAATATTTTCTTCTCTGTGTGCAGAAACAAGGAAGAATTTCCCTTCCTCAAGTCCCAGTCTTGAAAGAACATCGCTTGCATCAATTTTATCCTTATATTCTTCAAGCACCTCTCTCATAGGAGATCCTGTGACAAAAACAGTTTTTCCGTCGATGCCTTCTGAAATAAGATATCGTCTGCTGTGCTCTGTGTAAGGAAGATTGATGTCGGAAATATGGTCAACAATTTTTCTGTTGATCATTTCACTTACATTCCAGTCCCAACAACGGTTACCCGCTTCCATGTGAAAAATCGGAATTTTAAGACGTTTTGCACTGATTGCGGAAAGTGCTGAGTTTGTGTCACCGAGGAGAAGCACTGCATCAGGCTTTTCCTTAACCATTACCTGATAAGATTTAGCAATAATATTTCCCATTGTTTCGCCAAGATCTGAGCCCACACTGTCAAGGTAATAATCAGGAGCACGAAGTTCAAGATCTTCAAAGAAAACCTGATTGAGCGTATAGTCATAGTTCTGACCTGTGTGAACGATTATATGGTCAAAATATTTGTCAGCACATTTCATAACGGCAGAAAGTCTGATGATTTCAGGACGTGTACCAATAACCGTCATTAATTTAAGTTTACTCATTTTACTACCTCATACTTTCAAAAAAGCTGTGTCAGGCTTATCAGGATCAAAAGGCTCGTTGCACCACATAAGCGTTACAAGGTCTGTGTCACCGAGGTTTTCAATATTATGTGTATAACCTGTAGGTATATCTATAACCTCGATTTTGTCACCGCTTGCATAATATTCGATAACCTTATCTTCGCCGTATTTTCTGAAACGGACAACGCCTTTACCTGAAACAATTACAAACTTTTCATTTTTTGTATTGTGCCAGTGGTTTCCCTTTGTAATACCCGGTTTTGAAATATTGACGGACACCTGACCTCTGTCAATTGTTCTGATGATTTCAGTGAAAGATCCTCTTTCGTCAACGTTCATCTTAAGAGGATAAGAAAATTTATCTTCGGGAAGATAACTTAAATATGTTGCGTAAAGGTCCTTTGTAAATCCGTCTGACATATCGGGAATTTTTCTCTCGTCGCGCGAAGCTTTGAAAGAATAAATAAGGTCGGCAATTTCACCGAGAGTTCTCCGGTGAACGGGAGAAATTTCACAGAACTTTTCTTTTTTATTTGCCTTACCTTCAATCGCATTTCCGATTTCATTTACCACATCGTCAATATAGACAAGGTTCATTACATAATTTCTGTCGTTTACCGTGATTGGCAAATCATTTGCAATGTTGTGACAGAAGGTTGCAACTGCACTGTTATAATTAGGTCTGCACCACTTGCCGAAAACATTGGGCATTCTGTAAACAAAAACCTCTGCACCTGTTTCCTCGCCGTAAGCAAAAATAAAATCTTCCGCATCTTTTTTAGATTTACCGTACGGATTATCAAGAGATGCCTGAATTGATGATGTAATAAGTATCGGACAAGTGTTTTGATTTTTCTTTAAAGCATCAAGAAGTTCACTTGTAAAGCCTGAATTACCTTCAGCAAATTCTTCTTCTGTTTCAGGTCTGTTCACACCCGCAAGATGAACGACAAAATCGCACTCACTGCAATATTTTCCGAGAAGTAATTTTTCGGTATTTATATCAAATTTTAACAGCTCATAATTTTCATTCGTTTCAAAATTCGCACAAAGGTTTTTTCCCACAAACCCTTCGGCACCCGTTACAAGAACTTTCATAAAAATTCCTCACATCTGTTTATAATTTCTTTTTAACTATACCCTTAACAAGCGAAAGCATTTCCTTTCTCTTCCTGCCAATAATGCAAATTGCACCAACGGTAAAAATTGCAAGTTTAAAAGCAAAATTAACAAAGAAGACGCCTGAGAAAAGTTCAATTTCATTCTCAAGTCCCACATAAAGAACATTTATCGGTACAAGACCTGCCGCACTGAAAGCAGCAACAAGCATAATTTTGCCAAGCATTTCTTTTATATTGTATTTAATAATATTATTTTTTCTGCAGATTACAACAGAAGCAAAAGCTGCAGTTGACCTTGAAATGAAGAAACAAAGAGCTGCAGTCAACATTGTATAATAGCCCAGCTTTGTAAGTATGTAGCTCATAGTAAAATTCACAACTATCGCTGAACCCGAACAGAAAAACATTTTTTTGCTCTGTTTGATATCATACATAATGCCGAAAGTATGAGTGAAATAAACAAACTTCACTGCATGAGCCACGGCAATTATAGGAACGTACTTCCATGCATCATAATAATCTTCACTGAGAAGCATAACAACTTCCTGTGAGAAAAGCGCAACACCGAGGCAAACTATTGCAGAAATTCTGAAAGCCACCGAAGCTAAGTCTACGATTTCCTTTTTGCCTTCCTCTCCCAGTTTCATCTTATCATTAAACCACGGTCTGAAAGCAAGATGAATTGAAGACTGTACAATTTCAATAACAGAACTGAACTGCATTGAAACGCTGTAAATTCCGTTTTCAAAGGCTTTGCCTGCTGCGTTGAGAAAATGCTTTGAAATATAGGACGCCATATTATTGGCAATATTATGCGGCAGAAGCGGAATTGAATATTTAAGGGCTGTAGAGAGCATTTCGCCATCGATGCAGAAAGACATCATGCCCTGCCTGAGCATGTCAATAATTCCGTAAACCGCAAAGACAAAGTTTGAAACAAAAAGTGACAGCATCATGCCGTTAAGGCCGCCCAATTCAAAACCGAAAATATAAACTCCGCGTCCGAAAATCAGGAACAGAACATTAAGCCCCACATGGAAAAAGAAAAACAGGAGTGAGTTTTTTGCAAATTTTCCGCCCTGCTGCTTTGCCTGCAGAATTGACTGATACATCTGATAGAGAGCATTGAAAACAAGGGTCAGCAATGTGCAGATAACAGGGGGACAGATTTCGATTCCTTTGAAAAGAATTTCACTGATAGGTTCTATGAAAACTATCATCAGCGCCACAACCGCTGTGCCGAATACTGCCATGAAGGTCATTATGGTACCGAAAAACCTTCTGCATTTTTCTTTATCAAGTTTGTACTCCGCATAGAATCTTATAAGCGCATAGGGAAGCGACAAATTGACAAACAGAACTGCGATATTTGTAAATGATGTCAGAAGATTGACTCTTCCGTAGTCCTCTGTTGAAAGAAATTTCGGATTTGTATAAATGAACAGAAGCAAAAACGTTGATGCTTTTGTTACCATATTTGCAATTGTATAAAGAAGGGAATTCTTTGCAACCTTATTTGCTCCGGCCATTAATACTCACCTCGCCCTTATTTCGATGTGATTTCTCTGTAAATTGAAATAAGTTTTTCTGTATTTATTTTTATATCGTGTCTTTCCTCAGCCTGCTTTTTGCCGTTTGCAGAAAGCGAAAGACAAAGCTCATCTTCTTCAAAAATTCTGCTGATTTTTTCAGCACAGTCATCTATGTTGTCAACTTCAAAAAGAAGCCCTGACACTCCGTCTTCGGCATAAGAGGAAGTTCCTCCAACATCACTTGCGACCGAAGGCACACCCATGACCTGAGCTTCCGCTAAAGAGTTGGGAGAATTCTCAATTACCGAATACTGATAAAATGCACGGCTTGACATCATGTGCTCTGCGATTTCCTGCGGATTGAGAGAGGGAAGAAAAACAATGTTCTCCCTGACACCAAACTTATCCATAAGCTCGTTTATATATTTCGGATAACTTGCGATTGAAGACAACGGCTCATCAACCTTAAGACCGCCCGGTACTTCAAGCACAACATCGGGATATTTTTCTTTCAGCTTTGCAATAACCTTTACTGCATAATGAAGTCCCTTGTAAGGAATCTCGCTTCTGATACCGAAAAGCTTATGCTTTTCTGCTTTTTCAATGTCCCAACTATAAGAATAAAAATCGCTTCTTAAAATTCTGTTACATGAAAAATATTTTATTTTCGGATTTATTCTTTCTGCCTCTGCTTTATCAAAATGAGTTCTGCCGATACAGTAATCTGCTTTTTTGATTATTCTGTCTGTTTTCACAGCGCGAATGTGCATCATAACTTTTCTTTCAAGCAAGCCGCCCAGGCGTTTGTTGTCGCGCTTCGACCTGCCGAAAATAAGTTCTTTCAGGGGCATACCCTTGACATAAACATCTGCACACGCACCAGCAAGTCCCTGGAGAGTAACTGCAACTGGACATTTTACATCAAGATTCATAAGCGAATCACCGAATGAAAATTCAGTTCCCTGAACATCAATTACATCAGGCTGCTCCTCGGCAATAATTTTTGAAAGCTTTTCTTCAAGAACTTTATTTCTTCCGATTGCAACTTGATTTGCACGGAGAAAATATACAACTTTTTTTCCGTCAACAACCTTCTTCTCTTCTTTAATATCACGGTTTATGCTGACGATTATAAATTTTTCGACATCATCATATTCTTCTAAGTTTCTTGCTGTAGCGGCTATCCAACCGCCTGATGTTTTTATATCTTTTTCGCTTTGCGAAAGACTCAGAACCTGAGTCATCACCGTCAGCCACATTATCTTCATCCGAATCACACTCTCCATAGAAATAAATCATCGCAGCACCTAAGCAGAAATTAACTGTCGGCTCAGTATTCAGCAACGAGTGAGATGCCATACCCGTTATAAAAACCATAGCCAAAGGCAAAAAGCCTAATATTCTTATTTTGCATTTTCCTAAAACAACAACTGCTTTCCTTATCTCATAAAAAACTGCAGAATACAACCAGACTACAATTCCCATACCGCAAAGACCGTAAGAAGCGAAAATCTCAATAAACATGTTATGGGCTTGAATTCCACCGTAATCATTTAAAGTTCCTCCAAGAAAAAGCAAACGCATATCACTAAAAATCTTATCAATATAAAACTCCCATAAATAGAATCTGCCATTTGAAATATCATTATTTTTAGGATTTACAAAACGTTCAATCGTATTCACAATATTCTCATTAAGCTGCGAGCCCTCCGTAAATAAAATTAATCCGCCGAGAACCGCAACTGATGCAATTCCCATGAGAGTAATCCAAAGTCTTGCTCTCTTCTGTGTATAGCCCAGAGTCAGAACTGATGCAAAGGTAATTATCATACCGATAATACACGTTCTTGACTGAGTTGCGAAACAATAATAAAGAAGTGGCAGAGCTGTTGCTGCAAGAACACACCATTCTTTGAAATTTTTAACCTTTGTCATTCCCATTGTGACAAAGACAAGACAGAATACAAGGGAAATACCAAGCTGATTTGTACCTGCATCTTCTGCAAGTGACATTCTAGTTGCGTCAAGAGAATATGCAGGGTTAATAAGAATTGATGAGAAAACAGCAATTAAAACACCTGCAACGTAAAACACCTGAATATTCATAAATTTCTTAGCACCTGTTTTTCTGTCCGTAAGACTTTTAAAAACATCTACCATGTATAAAAGGAAGAACATGAGTTTAATTATAATAAGGCTAATTCGTATACCTTGTTCACCACTAAACAGGTACTGCAAAGAGTACAGAATAAACACAACACCTGCCGTTACAACAGGCTTTGACATGCGCCTTTTATCCTTTTCGCTTTTGTACACGTTTTCGAAAACATAGGTACGGAAGAAATAAACAAAGGTAATAATATTGATAACAGAAACGCCGAAAATGGTGGAAAATCGTATAACACTCATCAGAGATACAAATACATATATGTAGTCGTCTTTGTCAACGAAGAAAAGTGTTCCCAGCAGTACAAAAGTACCTGCATAAAGGAAAAGGGATGAACTTACCTCCGATAACTGGAAAAAGATATTAGCAACAAAAACTACTGCCAATATCCATAAATTCAACCCTTCAAAATAGCGGACAGATGTTTTGTTTTCGGTTTTTTCTTTTTTAAGAACTCTGTTCATAACATCCTCCGCTTAAAATTTAATTTGTTACTCTTATTTTATATTCTGCTTATACCATTCAACTGCATCTGCAAAGCCTCTTTCAAAAGACCAGTCAGGGTCATATCCAAGAAGCTCTTTTGCCTTTGAGATATCAGCCTTTGAATGCTTGATGTCACCTGCTCTGTCGGGTCCGTAGATAGGTTCAATATCTTTACCAAGCAATTTGCAAAGCTCATTATAAAGGTCGATAAGATAAATCTGATCGCCGTATGCAATGTTATAAGCCTGACCTGTTGCTTCTTTCGGAGCAAGCATTGCTTTAAGATTTGCTTCAATAACATTTTCAATATAAGTAAAGTCTCTTGACTGTTTGCCGTCACCGTTGATTGTAGGAGCTTCATCGTTAAGAAGAAGTCTTACAAATTTCGGGATAACTGCTGCATAGAATCCGTAGGGGTCCTGACGTCTTCCGAAAACATTGAAGTAACGGAAGCCTACTGTTTCAAGGCCGTAAATATCGGTATAAAGTTTTGCATACATTTCACAGACGCCCTTTGTAAGAGCATAAGGGGAAAGAAGATTGCCTTCGCGTCCCTCTTTCTTAGGAAGATTCGGCTCGTCTCCGTAAACGGAAGAGCTTGATGCATAAACAAATCTTTTTACACCCTTCTGTCTTGCAGCCTCAAGCATGTTGAGCGTACCTCTGATATTGATTTCCTCATAAAGAAGAGGCATTTCAATACTTCTCGGCACACTGCCCCATGCGGCCTGATTTGAAACGTAATCTGCTCCGTCACAAGCCTTTTCGCATGTTTCATAATCTCTGATATCGCCCTCGATGAGCGTGAAATTGGGATTTGAGAGAAATTCTTCAATATTTTCTCTTTTTCCCGTTGAGAAGTTATCAAGACATCTTACCTTGTAACCCATTCTGAGGATCGCCTCGCAAAGGTTTGAGCCGATAAAGCCTGCACCGCCTGTTACAAGAAAAACACTGTCTTTATCAAAAGTGAGCTCGCTGTATCCCATCTGTTTTTCTCCTATAAATTATAATCTCCAGTAGCAATAGCCTGCTGCTTCATACTCTTTTCTGTCGAGGATGCCCTTAACGTCAATAAGAACCTTTTCTGAATTGGGACAGTCGGTAAAGATTGCATCAATATCCTTCTGTGTCAGTTCAAAATACTTTTTATGAGCAACGGCGATAATAACCGCATCCATATCTTTAAGTTCTTCCATAGGGATAATGTCAATGCCGTATTCCTTCTTCGCATCGTCATTTTCTGCATAAGCGTCTGTAACATAAGACTGAACGCCGTATTCCTTAAGCTCGTTGATAATGTCAACAATCTTTGTATTTCTTGTGTCAGGGCAGTTTTCTTTGAAAGTAAGACCCAGAACAGCAACACGGCTGTCTTTTACTGACTTACCGCAGGAAATAAGCTTTTTAACTGTATTTTCTGCAATATATTTGCCCATATCATCATTAATTCTTCTGCCTGCAAGAATAATCTGTGAATGGTAACCGATCTGTTCTGCCTTGTATGTAAGGTAGTAAGGGTCAACACCGATGCAGTGACCGCCCACAAGACCGGGGAAGAATTTAAGGAAATTCCATTTTGTGCCTGCAGCCTTGAGAACAGCAGTTGTATCAATGCCCATCTTGTTGAAGATGATCGAAAGCTCGTTCATGAAAGCAATATTAATATCTCTCTGGCTGTTTTCGATAACCTTTGCAGCCTCAGCAACCTTGATGCTTTCTGCCTTATAAACACCGGCCTCAATAACAAGTGAATATACATCTGCTACAAGCTCAAGTGTTTCTTTGTCCATACCTGAAACGATTTTTACGATTGTTTCAAGTCTGTGTTCTTTGTCACCGGGATTGATTCTTTCGGGAGAATAGCCGACCTTAAAATCAGTGCCGCATTTTAGTCCTGATTCCTTTTCAAGAATCGGAATACATACGTCCTCAGTAACACCGGGATATACTGTGCTTTCGTAAACAACAACAGAGCCTTTCACAAGATTTCTGCCCACGATTCTGCTTGCATCCTCAACAGGTGTAAGGTCAGGTGTGTGGTCTGCATTTACGGGAGTCGGAACTGCAACGATATGGAACTTTGCTTCCTTAAGCTTTGTCTCGTCGCATGTGAATTCAACAGTTGTTTTTGAAATAACGTCATCGCCTACTTCATTTGTAGGGTCAACGCCTGCTTTGTAAAGCTCAATTTTCTTTTTGTTCAGGTCAAAGCCGATTACTTTTACTTTCTCTGCAAAAGCAACGGCTATCGGCATTCCCACATAGCCGAGACCTACGAGCGAAATTTTCTCTTCGCCGTTTACGACTTTTTCATAGAGATTTTTCATTTTCGAATTCCCTTTCTCATTCTGTGTATTTATTTTATGAGTTCCCAATACGAGTTGCTGTCGGGCATACAAAAAATATCATCTCCGTATTTTCTGAATGCCTCAGCAAAATATTTATAATCCTCTGCTCTGTGAGCATCGGAAGAACACCAACGCACTGCGCCGTTTTCCAGAAGCTGTTTTGCGCATTTCCTTTCTTTATTGAACAGACTTCTCTCAAGCATAACTGCAAGGTCTATCTGAAGTTTGCAGCCAACCTCAAGCATTCTGGAAATCATATCTCTGTTATCATGAAGATTTCTGTACCTTTCCGGATGAGCAATTATCACATCTGCACCCTCCTGCTGAAAATGAATAACTATTCTTTCCCAGTTGGAAGCAACCTGACTACCGTTCATTTCAAGCAATATTGTTTTAGTGCCTTCCGTACAGAACCTGAGAGCACCCTGAATTCCGTCATCTGTAAGAGCTGAAACATTGTATTCATAGCCCTGAATCAGCTTTATTCCAATGCTTTCTGCAACAGGTCTGAGGGCAGACATGCTCTCCTGCACCCGCCCTTTATCAAAATGTGATTTTCTCACATGGGGAGTTGCAATTATCGTATCAAATCCTGCTTTTTTTGCTTCTTTAAGCATCCTCACCGATTCCTCGTAATCGGGAGCACCGTCGTCAACGCCGAAAAGAATGTGACTGTGAATATCTATCATGATTTCACCGCCTTATATAATCAAATCGCTGAAATCTTCACCTTCGGGTATTGTGCTTTGTTTGTTTGCCTCTTCTTTTTCTTCTTTTTCTTTTTGGTTGATTTCAGCATAGTAGCTGTCATAGCTGTCGTAGTTGTAGCCATACTTACCATTATAACGTTTACTGTACCTGCCGTATTTACGGTAGCCGTAATACTGTTCTGATTCAGATTCCTCAATACCGTTCAGAACAGTACCGATAACCTTTGCATTTGCTTTTTCGAGCTGGTCAAGGCTCACAAGAACAGCTTTCTGGGGAGTGTATCCCGCACGGATAACCATAACGGTGGCATCAGCATTTGCGGCAACCAATGCGCCTTCAATAAAGTTTACAAGGGGAAGTGTATCAAAAATTACGATATCAAACTTCTCCTTCATTTCCTCCATGGCCTTCTTGAAGCGGTCTGAGCCAAGCATTTCAACAGGATTAACCACTTTGGAATCAACATCAAGAAAATAAAGATTTTCTGTATTTGTAACCGCTGCCGCCTCTTCAAGAGTACAGTCACCTGAAAGATATCTTGTAAGGCCCTTTTTAGGTCTTACTTTAAAAAGGTTACCCTGAGTAGGACGTCTGAGGTCGCACTCAACGATAAGAGTCCTGTTTCCCGCTTTAGCCATTTCAATTGCGAGGAAATGGGAAATCGTGCTTTTTCCTTCACCGGGAATACTACTTGTGACAACTATTGTTTTTATGGGCTCATCAATGCCTGAAAACTTGATATTACTTCTCAGGGTTTTGATTGCTTCATGAACCTTATTATTATTGCTTTCTCCCGGATAATAACCGTATCCGTAGCCATAACCGTAACCGTAGCTGTAACCGGGTTTACCTCTAAACTTAGCCATTAATAATCCATCCTTTCACAAATAATCAGAACTTCAGATTACTTTTTCTTTTTGTTCTTCTGCTGAGTGCTCTTGATTCTGTTAACCTGTGCAAGAACAGGAAGGTCAAGCATCTCTTCAACCTCTTCAGCCGTTCTGAAGGTAGTATCCGTAAATTCCTTAAGCACGATGATACCGATCGTGATAATAGCACCTGCAAGTGCAATAAGGACGGTATTCTGTGCTCTCATAGGACCTGACCTTACAACGTAAGCATAGTCAATTACGTTAACGTTTTCAGCTCCGATAACTCTTTTTACGGTTTCAGCAAAAACCTCTACCATTTCATCTGCAATGTCTTTGACAAGCTCCGCATCTTTACCCGTAACAGTCAGCTCCATAACACGTGTTTCCTCTGCAGGAGCAACACTGATTTCGTAGCCGTTAAGACCGTCTTTAAGATTCAGATTTTTTGCAACCTCACTTGTAATGCTTCGGCTTGTAGCAATTTCGCTGTAGTCGAGTGCCAGTTTCTCATAATATGTAATAACGGAACTGTTATCATCTCCCTCGTCTTCAACGGGAGCCATTACATAGAAAGATGTTGTTGCGGTGTATTCAGGTTCAAGCACGAAATAGTTGACATAACCGCCGACAGCTCCGAAGATAATTGTAACAACCAAAATCAGGGGGATGAGTTGAATGAGCGAGGATATAAGTCTTTTTCCGGTCATTAGTATTTCTTCCTTTCAATAAATCAGTTTCAGACAAAGCAGGCCGATATTCCAAATCGGAATTTACAAGCAAATATAAGCTTGTCTGATGTTTCTGAGCATAGTTTTACCTATTAAGTATACCACAAACATCTGTAAAAATCAACTTAATATTTAATTCTAAAATATGTTTTCCAAAGTGACATAAAAACCCGATGTCCGCTCCTCCAGCAGGGCACCTGTCTCATAGCTGATTTTTGAGCTTTTTTCAAAGTCAGGATTTTCGGAATAGAATTCAAGCTCTGTAAATTTCCCCTCAATTTCAGAAAAATCGTCGTAAAAGGAAACAGCACAAATAAATTTTTTATTTTTGTCCCAGACTCTGATTGCTTCTTTGATTTTCAGAGAATCAAGGTTATCGTTCTTTTCCTTCACCGTGCACAGCAAGACCGCATCTTTGGATTCTTCAAGTTTTTTCACCGCAGCAAAGCTTGTAAACACGGTAGAAGCAATTACGGCAACAAGAAGTGCCAGTGAAACAAAAAATCTTTTCATCTTTATCAATCCTTTGGAATAATGAATTTGTTTCCTTTTTTGTCAAGAGTCATCAGCATAACCTTGTCAGCAGAAATTTTATCTTTTGCAAGAATTTTATCAATTTTTTCCTTGCTTGTCCTGCAAAGAGAAAAATTGGAATAAATATATTTCCCGTCAGAAACCACCACGGTAGGTATTCCCTTTTCCTCCGCACTTTCTCCTATGGAATTCAGCGACAAAGGAATTTTGTCAGCTTTCAGAAGAACGCTGAGATTTCCGCTTGTTTCCACAACAGCGTATTCCACATCACTGATATCAAAGATATCCTTCTGCCTAAGGCCTTCCATCAGATCGTCCATTGAGTAGCGAAGCTTCTTTATAGCCTTCACATCGAGCTTACCTTCCTTTATAACAAATACAGCATTTCCCTCAACTGCGCGTCTGTATTTCCCGCTTTTCAGTGCGATTGCCGAAGATATGATTTCCAGACTCGCAAGAAGCAGAACAGAGAATACGGAATTTATCAAAGGAATATCACCGTTTTCGAGAGGCATGGATGCAACCTCCGAAAGCAGAATAGTTATAACAAGCTCCGTCGGCTGTAATTGACCGATCTGCCTCTTACCCATAAGTCTCACAACGAGAATAACAATAATGTAAAGTATAAGAGTTCTTATAAGAGTTACCGCCATCTGACTGCACCTTTCAAAAAATATCATAAATAGTTTCTCTCAAAAGGAATAAAATATGTCAAAATGTTAAAAATTCAAGTATTAAAGAAAAATTTAGAAAAACCTCTTGACAGATTTCAAAAAACACTATATAATATCAAGGTGTTCAGCGAGAATATGATCCATTAGCTCAGCCGGCAGAGCACTTGACTTTTAATCAAGGTGTCCGGAG
>CAZDQE010000060.1:0-14053 GCA_964507395.1 uncultured Eubacteriales bacterium
AATTCATTGTTTCTTTTGGTAATGCATTACGTAGGGGAAAACTGTGTTTTCCTTTATACAAAGCCAAAGGATAGAGAAAAGGCGAACACAGTTCGCCTCTACGATAATTTATCTATGTTCCTCTACGGGATTTTTTTGATGTGAAAATTATGTGTAAATTGTCTAACGAAGAAAAATATTTTTTGTTTACTACCACCAACATTTTGTAATTTTGTGGTACTATATTAATGAAGCTTCAAAAATCCCGAAAGGAGGGGTGATAATGAAAATAAGTGACAGTCTTATCGGTGAATACGCAAAGAAAATATACGGTTTTGCATTCTCAAAGACAAGAAATGTTGAGGATGCCGAAGATTTATCGCAAGATATTCTGACGGTTCTTGTAAATGAAATTGATAAGAATAAAGAAATTGAAAACCCGGATGCGTATATTTATCGAATTTGTTGTTACACATGGTCTAAATATTTGAGAAGTAACAAAATGAGATGGTCAAATCTGCCGTTAGATGACAGCATTTTTATATCTGCTGAAATGAATTTGTCAGAGGATATAGAAAGAAAACAGGTGTTTGATAAACTTCATCAGGAGATTGCGTATCTTACTAAAGTGAGGCGAGAAATCTTAATTGCGCACTATTTTGATGAAAAAACAAGCAACGAAATAGCTGAGAATTTTTCCTTGTCACCCTCCACAGTGCGCTGGCATCTTGCAGAAACGCGTAAAGAGTTAAAGGAGCGATTGAATATGGATGAAAAAATAATTTACAAACCTGAAAAGCTTAAAGTTCACTACACCGGAAACATAACATTAGATAGTTTGCTTATGCAAATGAAAAAAGATGTTTTGCTGCAGAATATTTGCATTGTTTGCAATGAGAAAGAAATGACAATTCAGGAAATAGCACGAAAATTGTCTGTAGCAGCGATTTACATCGAAGACAAAATCGAACGTCTTGTCTACATGGACTATCTGACAGAGGATAAAGGAAAGTATCGGACAAATTTTCATATTAAGGACACAAAATATGTGTTATCAGAAGTGCAATTTATTCTTGATAATATAGAACCGATTGCAAAGAAAATTTTTGATTTTTGCGCATGTTTGTATGATGAAATGGGAAAGGAAACAGTTTGCGACATATCAAAGGACAAGTTTCTTGCTGATGCAGTGATGCTCACGGCAGAGAATGCATGGTGGGGTGCTTTGGAAAAATTGAATAAGAATTGGTACGCACCGCCTAAGCGCAGTGACGGCTCAGAGCATTGGATTTTTGCATATTTACTTGACGATGAATATTTGAAATCACAAACCGATTTTTCTGAGAGAGTGTGTGAATATCTGAAAGTCCATTTAGGCAAAGGAATCGCAAGTCAGAGTGCAGTTTCGGGAAAAGTAAAAATTAAATGTCGCCACTGTGATACATATCTGCATGATGTCCGTAATTTGGAAGAATATCAGCTTGTAAAATTGCAACAGGTACGCAGGCTTATTGAAAACGGCGGTAATATTTCTGAGAATGAAAAGCATATAATAAGCACCCTGGCGAAAGATGGCTTGGTGTCAGTTGAGAATGGCGAGGTAAAACTTCTTGTGCCGTACATTACAAAGAAAATTTTCAGAAAATATTTTCTGAAAGTCAAAAAGTTATATAAAAACAGTTCAATTGAAGAAATGATGATTGATTATATCCTGCGTTACGGAGATTATATGGAGAAATTTATTCCGAAAAATCTCTCCGAAGAAAACAGGCTTCATTCCAAATATTACCGTGCAGGGATGACTTATGAAGCAATATTCTGGTTAATTGAAAAAGGTTACCTTAAAATGTGGACAGAGGAAGATAAACAAAGCTCATTGTTTGTAGTGTGGGAAGAATAATGTTAAAAGCGGCTGATTGGTTTCAGTCGCTTTTTGTTGACAAAGTTATTTTTGTTTAGTATAATTCTCGTATAGATTTTAAGAGAGAAGAGAGTTTATGGACAACAGAATAATTGTCATAATCGCTATGTGTGTTGCATATTTTCATATCAGCGGTCTTGCAACAACTAACATTTTGCGCTTGACAAAAGGTAATACGCTGGCAATTCTCAGCCCAAAATGTGCTTGCGATAACTGCGGAAGCAACATTAATCCATTCCTTCAACTTCCCATTATTTCCTACATAATCTGTAAAGGAAAGTGCAGAAGCTGTGGAGTGAAAATTCCAAAATTTGCACTGGGACTTGAAATAATCGTTTTGTTTACGATGTGCGGAATTTCCGCCTTGTTTAATTTTTCCATGCTCAGCGTGGCAGTGTGTTTTTTTGCATACGAATTAATCAGAATTATCGTACTTGCTATCAAAGGCAAGAGAAAAGAAAATTTTGCAAAACAATATGCAATAGCGGTGACTATGAGCTTTATTCACTTTGTATTGATTGAATTCATTGCTTTTGTAGGAGTTGCAGTTTCGTATTAATACAAAAAATCTCCAACGAGATCCTTCGCATATGCTGAGGATGACACGTTGGAGATTTTATTATTATCTGAACATTTCTCTTAAATATTTTACTGAATCTGCGGCGTCTTGGTCGAGTTGCTCGATTGTTGCGCCATGGGACAAATCACGCCAGATTGAAACGTCCTGACCGACTTTACCGCCCATCTGAACGAATGGCTCCATGATAACATAACCGTCATAACCGATTTCGTGAAGCGCACTGCCGATCGCTTTCCAGTCCATTCTGCCGTTTGGATTCGGACATCTTCTGTTGGCTTCACCCACATGGAAGTTGCCGAGAGTGCCTTTTGTGAGCCTTATTGCACCTGTAATAGAATCTTCTTCTATATTCATGTGGAAAGTGTCAAGCATTGATTTTACATTTGGCTTATCAACTGCCTTTACATAGTCCACACCTTCGTAAGCTTCGTTTATCATATAACCTTCAAATCGGTTAAGTGACTCCATGCAAAGTGTTACGCCATGGTTTGCCGCCATATCGGCAAGAATACGCATGTTTTTGATGCTACGTTCTGTGTCGGCTTTTTTGTCAAAGCCTGATGCGAAATCTACGGGCCAGTAGGAATAAAGTGCACCGCCGATGCGGTCAATTCCAGCCATTTCCATTTTTCTGAAAACGTCACCGTAGAATTTGAAAGCGTTTTCAACAAGAGTGTTATCGGGCGATGCAAGGTTGTGTTCAGGTCTTGGACCGTAACCGCCTGAAAGAAGCATTCCGTGAGCTTTTGCGATGTTTTTAAGCTCTTTGAAGTATGAGTCAGGTTTTGTGTGGAAGTCGCCGCAGGGCACCTCTAAGACGTCAAAACCAAGCTTTGAACATTTTTTGATATAGGGGACACAGTCACCGCCCCATTCGTGTTCCCAGTAAGCGTAGTAAATACCGAATTTCATAAGAATACCTCCGAAAATTTCTGAATTAAATATACCATTTTTTAAAAGATTAGTCAATGTTAAGTTGAGATCCACGGCAATGAATCCGACAGTTTTCGGTAAGTTGTTTGCAGTTAATTGAAAAAATGTCCGCCATCCTCTGATAACGATTCAAGGATGACGGACAAGCTGTTTATTATTGTTTTTTTATCAGTTATCTTCCGATACCGAAAATTTTAAGAACGATTGTAAGGAAGTTTGTGATGTAAACGCAGATTGTGTCGAGAATATCTGCAAAGTTATCAGCTCTGTTTTCATTCAGGTCAACATCTACGCCGTAGCCTTCGATTGTGCCGTTGTTATCGTTGACTCCGTCTGTATCGAGAGCGAACTCATAGAGAATGGGAGATGCAACAGCAACAAGGAAATACTGACCGGGTGTAACAGGACCGAGAACGTTTGCAACATTCTTTGTGAAATCCTTGAAGAGTGCTGAATCGTTGCCGAGAAGCTCGTTCACTGCGCCGAAGAATACTTCGTCATTTACTGTTGAAAGGTCGTCAAGGAGAATAAGGTTAACCATTCTGAGAAGTATTGTAACCTCTGTTGAATAAAGGTCGAAGGGCTCTTCGCCTGAATAGTGGTAAGATACGATTTCAGTTGCAAGGTCCCAACCGTTTTCATAATCACTGTCGGGAATGTTAATGTTATACTGCTTTGCAAGCTCCTGAACACTGTTTTCGCCGTAAAGAGGCATTTCAAGAAGTGATGTCAGGCCGTTTACTGCTGTGTAAACAAGGTCATAGAAAACGCTGTCCTCGGCAATGCCCATCTGCTCCATTGTAAGTGAACGTGCAAGACGGTACTGAACACCTGCTTTAAGATAACCCTTAGCAAAAGCGTTAAGACCATTGTTCATCTCGTTTATCATTTCGTCTGTATAGCCGTTTACCATGCTGCGGAGAGTTTCAGTGTCAATCTCCTCAATAGTTTTGGCTTCATAAGTAATCTCATCTTCAGTCATTGTGAATGATCTGTACTGAAGAGGATACATTGAAAGAGAAGTGTTTGCAAAGTCATAGATTTTGTTGCCCTTAGGACTTGTGTGAACGGCAACGTCACTGCAGTGTTCATGACCTGTGAAAACAAGCTTGATGCCTGCGTTTGCAAATTTGTTTGCTACAGCAGTGTGGTTTCTGATAATGAAGTTACGGCTGAGAATTCTCTGCATGGGCATGTGGTCAAGCAGGTTGTGGTGCATCATAAGAATGGGATATTTGCCGTCAGCCTGTGCTTTTTCAGCCTGCTCAACAACCCATTTAACTTTATCTGATGTCATACCGTCTTCTGTTGATTTTGAGGGGTCGCAAGAGTCAACAGCGATAAGCCGGTAGTCGCCGCCGGGGAGGTCAGCCGTGTATGAAAAATCGTTTTCGCGTTTTTCAATACCTTCGTTGTAACCGAATTCGCCGTAGAAAGTAACCATGTCTTCAAATTTGTTGTCATTTTCGCCCGTTCCGTAGTCATGGTTGCCGGGAACAACATAAACGGGAATACCTGTTTCTTCTTCAAAAGCTTTGAACTTTGCGGAAACGTCGATGTGTTCCTGCGTTTCCCATCTGCCGTCGTCAGCCATGTCGCCGGGAATGAGAATAAAGTCATAGTCTGCTTCTGCAGCCTGTTTGAGGAATTCATCAAGGATGAAACCGCTTTCGTTATCCATTGCGGCACGTCTGTTTGCGTACCAGAAGATTTCGTCATCGTTTGTGGCGGTGAGTTCTTCTGCGGGAACGTTGTAGTGCAAGTCAGATGCAACTGCAAACCTCACAGCGTCACCGTCATCAGCGTAAACGCCGATGACGAATGCAGAAACTAAAATAGAAACTGCGAGTAAAATTGAGAGAGCTTTTTTCATGTTTTCATATCCCTTCATTAAAATAAGAAAATTTATTTGTCAAGCATTCCGTGATACCTTCCCATCCAATAGGGCAGGGTATAGGTAGTGGAGCCTTCCATGCTTGTTGTACTGTGATGATTGTTGAGAATGTAGGAATTTTCGTTATATTTGTGCAGTGCGCGTTCATCAGGTGCGGCTACTGCCCATTCAATTTTTGAAGCGGAAATCACAAATTTTACATAATCCATAATTTCGGGATCTTCTCCGATTTCGGCGGGCTGATTTTCACTTTGGAGAGAATATGACGGTGTGTACCACATATCTGTGATTCCGAGGGGCGATAAATCAAGCTGTGCAATATCATCACGGTTAAGGTTTGAAGCCTTATACTTTATCGTTGAAACAGGATGACGGCTGAGAGACCATGCCGCTGTTTCAAGGATATTGTTGCCGTAATCGTCTTTGATCGTCTTGTCGGGGTACGCAAGCTGATAAATGTAATACCAAAGGGGATTTTCCGTTGAACTTGCAACTTCCCACCAGGCTTCAAGACCTTCTTTGTAATATGACAGGATTTCTTTATCATCTTCTATCTGGAAGAGTGTATAGAAACCGAGCATCGCCATTTCAAGGTCTGAGTCATTGTTGACGGTTCTGAGAATAAGGTTGTAAAGCTTTGTGCCTGAGAGAAGCTTTAGAGGAAGAGAAAGAAGCGGAGAGACTGCTTCACCTACAACGTTTGAAATTGAGGCGAGCATTCTGTCAGACTGCTGTGAAACAACCTTTGCATATTCATAAGCAGGGTCGAGAGCCGCCATGCGGTATTCGTTTTCCCACTTTTCATAGCCTGTTATGTAGGCTGCTGTTTTGAAAATGCTGAGAATAACCATTGCATGAAGAGGTGACATGGGAATTGAAGAGCTTACATTAAAAGATGTTCTGCTGAAATTCGACCATGTTGTAGGCTGACCTGAGCCGTCAACAAGCATGTAGTTGTTATCAACAAGATGCTGTGCAAGGTTATCAATTGCTGTTACCATTAATTCTTTTAATTCAGGGTCTTCATCACCGAGAATATCATACATCAGCTTGAAGATGAAAGCGTGTCCGACAAGCTCGTCTGCGCTTGTGTCACCTTTGTAGATAACGTCACTTTTAAGAGCGTTTTCACCTACAAGATTATTCCAGAGTCTTTCGGGAATTTCGCCTGAGGCATCGACTGTGACACCTCTCAGGTTTTCATTGTTAAGGTAGTAGCCTTGTGAGCTTGAGGATTTTGAGGAAACACCTGTTGCAGTGTTATCTTCATTTACCTGCCAATAAATGTTATCGTAAAGACCGTAGCTTTCCTCGCTTTCAATCCAGTATGTTCTTGAAACAAAGCCTTCAAGCAAACGTGTCCGTGTTGCAAAGCTTACATCCTGATTCGCCTCATCTCTTGTGCTGAGCCATGATGAGGGGTCAGTGACGGTGTTCATGCCGAGATTCATGAGCGCATCTGTTTTTCCTGTGAAAAGGAGCGCAGAATAAGCGTTCTCAAAAAGCTCTGCAGGACTTTCTTCAGGTGAAAGGTAAGAATAATTTCCTCCTTCAACAAGAGCCTCCGCAGTAAGCCATCTGTCTTCGGCATCTCCCGGAAAATTTCCGTTTTCCTGATATCTGACATAAGCCTCGGTTGTGCCTGTTCTCATTGATATGTAATGAAGCATTAGAATCGCTTCTGCAGACTGAACGGCAATCTCGCGTGCAGCGGCAATTTCTTCTTCGGTGGAGTCAGGGTCATCTCTGAGAGTTGCATATCTCATAAGCTCCCCTGCACCGTACATTGAAGTCCAGAGTCCGTCATTGTCAGAAGCCTCTCTCCGCCAGCCGTCACCGCTCTTGTATGAGTTTGAAACAAGTCCGTGACGTGCTACAGTTTCCTGAGTTGTGGCGCTCATTTCTGCGGCTTTGTCATCGCCTGACATTGAAACCATGTCAATGTGGGTATAACCGCCTGCCATGACTGTCCATATACCTTTGCCGCCGTCAGAGAAAATGGCAAGAACTTTTCCGTTAGTCGTGTCTGATGAATAAAAATATCTGTCTCCCATGAATCTCTGTTCACGGTCACGCTCTGTGGGCGCGTTTTCATCAGTTCTGAGAACGCCGTAATCAGTAATTTCCCATACTGCTCCGTCAGATGTTTTTACAGTGCTGTATTTTGAATAGTCACTTGTAACTCGGACGGTATAGGGAACCTCCTCGCTTCCGAGAGGATATCTTGTAACAATTTTCTGAAGATTGTCAACCTGTTCTACGCTTTCTTTTTCGTAGTCTATTTTAATGTTCTCGGTGTTTATCATTGTAGGAGAAGAAGTTACATTGAGAACCACACTGTCTGTCAGCTCGCCTGCCGTTGCAGTAACGGTAGCTTGTCCTGTTTTCAAAGCAGTAACTCTGCCCCATTCATCAACAGATGCAACATCGGAAGGCGAAACAGACCATGATATTACTCTGTTTGTAACCTTATTTCCAAAAACACATTCAAGTGTACGGGAATCACCCGCTTGCATTTCCCAATTTTCAGGGACTACGATTCTTAAATCTTTACCGCTTGAAAAAAGAGAAGATATGCCTGAAGAAACGAAAATCGCAAAGGACATAAAAATGGACAAAATACTTTTAAATATGAGACATCACCTTCTTTTTTTGAATTAAAAATATATAAGAATGATAACATATATTTAAGAGGATGTCAATAAAAACACCCCCTACAAATCTTACTGATTTGTAGGGGTAACAGTTTGGTTTTATCAGTCAGTCCAAGGCTCAAGAACAACGTTTATTTCTGCGTTCTTAACACCTTCAAGATGTACTGTAAGCTTCTGAATACCTGTGTTTTCCTTATCGTATTCTGAAACTGTGCCGTCAAGTCTTACAGCGTCCATAACTGAGAATGTGCCGTCGCAGTCATCAAGTGTAGCGCGAAGTGATTTTCCGTTAAGAGTCAGGCGGGCAGTTTTGCCTTCGTCGAGAATTTCGATTGAAGCCTTTGTGTGCATAAACCAGTAAATTTCTGATTTGCTGAGGCAGGAGACAGTGTCAGTGATTCTGAGCTTTGAGTGGTTGTCAAACATCTCAAATTCACGTACGACACTCTTTACACCGTTAAGACAATAAGCCTCTGTCATGTCGATGATAGCTTTACCGCCGTCGTTTGTTTCCTTGAAAGAGGCGATTTCAACCTCTGCAAGAGCGTACTGGTCTTCGGGAGTTTTATCGGGATTAATAACAAGTGTGTTCTGTCCCTCTGCACGTTTGCGGTAAACCTGCCATCTTCCGAAGCCTACAAGACCTGCGAAATACTGCGGTGCACCGTAGTCGCCGGGACCTAATTCCTCAGCCCATCTTTCGCCCATAGCATCGAAAACGAATGTACCGATATCAAGGTCGCCGTGGTTTGTGTAGTTGTAGCCCGACTTGATTGCGGCAAAGGTTGCATCGGGGTCAAGATATGCACTTCTCATGATTGCCATATCTTCATATCCGCTTGATTTGCAGAAAAGAGCAAGAGGCTCATCGCTGAAATCAGCGTTTTCTTCTGAGAAAGATGTGTTATACCATATTGCGGAAAGTGTTGCCTCTCTGTCCTCGTTGTTGCGAGGGTTAGCGGTTTTCTGGAAAGCAGCTAAAAGTGGTGAATCGTATTCATCGGCAAACCACTGAAGTGAAGGTCCGTGCAAAGGCTCTGATTTGTTGTCGCCGTAGTTGAAAACACCCTGTGCACCTGTGACATAAATGGGATAGTAGCCAACCTTGTCAACACCGTCGATTTCTGAAAGACCGAAGTCGGTGCCGAAGTAATTTCTTGAAGTTGAAAGGAAGTAAACAAGGTATGTTGAGCAGTATTCCCAGTAGCCTGTGCCTTCAACATAGACACCGTCGGGTGTGAAAAGTGCAAAAGTCATCGGCATGAATTTTGTTGCCTTTGAAAGAATTTCAGCAGCTTCTTCCTCAAAATATTCTGAGAAAGTCATGCAAGCAATGCCGATACCGCTGTAGCAGACTGTGTTCCAGTTTGTGTTTGACCATATCCACCAGTTCTGAGAGAGGATATTGCCTTCTGTTGCAGGAACGATGGCTTTTTCGTAAACGTTGGTTCTGATAAGCTCTTTCTGCGCATCTGTAAGATAATCGTAGAGCCAGTCGTAGCCGATGCTCATAGCAAGTGCCATTTCAGCAACATCAAGGAAGTGGTCGGGGTTCCATGAATTATAGTTGCATGCACTTTCAAGCTCGGCAAAAGCCTTTGCGGCATATTTTTCTTCGCCTGTTACCTGCCATGCAGCGGAGAGTGTGATAACACGGCTCAGTATCTGACGGGAAACCTCAAGAATTCCGTCATCGTCATCGTAGATGTATTCAACAAGGGGGCCCTCGACGAGTGCATCTGCACGGCTCATTGAATAGCCGAAAATTTCTTTTATGTATTCGTCTCCGTCCTCTGCAAAGTAGTTTGTGCGTACTTTGTCGAAGTCCTCTTTATCGGCAAGAACAAAGGGATGCTTTACGTTTCCCTGAGCCTCGTCGATGTTTGAAGCCATTTCTTTTTCGGAAACGCCGTCAACCGTGTTTGAAAAATCAAGGTAAGACAAGCCCATCTTTGCAGTGTCGGGTAAAATTTTGAGATAGGATACTGCTGTTGAAAAGTTTCCCTGAAAAAGGAATGTGATCATAGCAAGTCCCAAAGATAATATTCTTACAATCAGATCCATAATGTATAACCTCCTTCTGATATGTGTAATTATACCATTATTAAATTTTACTGTCAACAAAAAAGCAGACACATGAGTTATAAAACAACATGTGTCTGCAAAATGTCCGATTAATTATTTAATTAATAGCCGTAGCCTCCGCCGTACTGATTGAAGTAATCAAAGGGATTGATATAAGTTGTAGTTTCGGTTTCTTCGGAAGCAGAGCCTTTATCTTCAATAAGCTTTGCTGTTACTTCAAATTCTTCGATAGAGTAGTCTGTACTTACTCTGCAGATTTTAAGCGTCAGCTCGTCGCCTACCGCTGATTTGTCAATAATATCAAGAAGAACATCGGCTGTGTCAAGGTTTTTACCGTTGACGGCAGTGATCATGTCACCAACCTGAATGTCGCTTGATTTCAGGTCACTGTCGGAAGAAATGCTTCTGATAATAAGTGAGCCTGCAGGCAAGCCTTTTATCTGAACTATCATAGCGTAAGTGCTGTGAGATGATGCAAGACTGTATGTGATACCGAGCTTAGGTCTGTTGGGAACGTAGCCCTTTGCGATAAGGTCATTAGCAACCTCAAGAGCTGTAGAAATGGGAACAGAGAAGCTCATGCCTTCATATTCTGTGCTTGCGATTTTTGAAGAGTTGATGCCGATAACCTGACCGTATTCGTTGAGAAGAGCACCGCCTGAGTTACCGGGGTTGATTGCAGCGTTGTGCTGGATACAGTCCATTGTGTAGCCGATCTCGTTGTTGATTGAGCGGCTGATTGCTGAAACTATACCGTTCGTAACTGAACCGAAGAATTCTGAACCGCCGGGGTTGCCGACCGCATAAACGGGAGAGCCGACCTTAAGCTTTGAGAAATCTCCGAATGTGGCGCAGGTAAGGTCTGTTGTGTTTACTTTGAGAACGCCTACGTCAGTCTGCTGGTCATAGCCTACAATATCCGCAGCGTAGGTAGTACCGTCTTCAAGAAGAATTTTTACACTTACACCGCTGTCACTGATAACATGTGCACAGGTGAGAATGTAGGTTGATTCGCCATCCTCTGAAACCTTTGCAACGATGCCTGTACCTTCGCCTGCTTCTGTTTCAGAACTCTGTGAATAATGACTGCTGCTTGTTGTGTAGACAAGAACACCTACGTTTGAAGCTCTGCCGATTTCTGCGATTTCTTCAACTGTAAGAGCCTCGCCTGTAACCTTGGCTGAAGAATCGGGAGTTTCTTCGTTTGTGATGATTGTGCCGTCACCTGTAGCTGAGTCGGAAGAACCCGAAGAACCGTTATTGTCATTTCCGCCTACTGCTGTACCGATTCCGAAAGCAATTGAAAGTGCAAGGATGACAGCTACGATTGAAAGAACAATTTTAAGTCCCTTCTTTTTCTTCTTTTTATTGTCATTATCGGGAGTGCCTGTGTAATAGCTGCCGTTGTAATTGCTGTTGTATCCTCCGTTATAATTGTTATATCCGTTGTATCCCTGATTGGGAGAGGAATATGATGAATATTGAGAGGAGGAGTAGCTGCTTCGGTTTTCCGAAGAAGCAGTGCTTTTTTCAGGCGCAGGCTCTACAGTAATCTCAGGCTCTGCAGTAGCCTCGGGTTCCGGAGCAGTTTCGGATTCTGCGGTGATTTCAGGCTCAGATGTGTTCTGAGGTTCTGTCTGCTCGCTGTTGTCCTGAGAAAAAAAGTCTTTGTTGTTTTCGTCCATAAATTTCGTCCTTTCAGTTTATCTGAATTGTATTTGATTATAATTTGTCAGTTTTACACGGACATAAAAATAATATAAACAAATTTTAAATAAATGAGTGAAATATTGCAGAAGTTTAAATATTAGGAAGAGTAAATCTGAAGCGGGTGTATTTGCCGAGCTCACTGGAAGCTTCAACAGTACCGCCGTGCATTTCTACGATTGATTTTACAATGTAGAGACCGAGACCCGTACTCTTTGTGTCGAGACCGCGGGATTTATCTACCTTATAGAAACGCTCGAAAATTCTCTCGATTTCATCTGCAGGAACACCTGCACCGCTGTTGGTGATTGTAACCGTTGTAACCTGAGAATCCTGTTCTGCGTGAACATCAATATAACCGCTTTCAGGGGTGAATTTAACTGCATTATCAATAAGATTATAGATTACCTGATTGATAAGACCTTCGTCAACATTGACATGAAGGTTTTCCATTGTGTCAAGACCTCTGATGTCGATTGATTTGTTGTTTATAAGCTGTTCAAAGGACAGCATAGTGTTGAAAATCAAAGCGGAAATGTCAACCTTTTTCAGATTGAGGGAAAGCTCACCGGCTTCGATTTTGGAAAGATTGAGCATTGAACTTACAAGTCTTGCAAGTCGTTTTACTTCATTTGATACGATTTTAAGATATTTTTCTTCGTCTTCGGCAGAAATAGTGCCGTCAAGAATTCCGTCGATAAATCCGCCGATAGTTGTCATAGGTGTCTTCAGCTCGTGAGATACGTTTGCAACGAAGCTTCGCCTTGAATATTCAAGGGCAGAAAGGGATTGAGCCATAGAGTTCATAGCGTTACCAAGCTCTGCAAGCTCGTTGTTACCTTTTATTTCGATTCTCTTGCTGAAATCACCTGTCGCGTACTCCTTCGTAATCATTGACATCTGACGAAGAGGCTTCGTAATAGAATATGTTACGATATAAACGGCAATGAAAGCTACTACGAAAGCAACGAGTGCGGAAATAAGGAACATCCTGAAAATTGATGTAACATAAGGATACATTGAGTCAAGACCTGCCTGAGAGCCTATGATTACACCGATAACATTTCCGTCAACTATAATCGGTTCACCTGCAATAAGAGCAAAATTTTCTTCAAGCTCAGGGATTTCTCCTGCAAACTGATAGTTGCCCTTAGCGGCCTTTTCGATCATATTTTTCGGAATTTTTGCACCTGAATGCTTTTCACAGTATGCCTTTGATTCAGACGGATTTATAGTATTGATAATATCCTTGCAGAGAATAACGTTTCCGTCAAGGTCACAGATGAACAGGTCGGAATCTATTGAGTTTGAAACGAGTGTAAGAGAATATGCAAGCATGATTGTAGGGTCATTGATATACTCGCTTTCGTCGTCAAGCTCAAAATATTCTGATGCGGTAACAGAAAGCTTCTTGACGTTTTCTGTTAAAAGCTCAACATTTGTGTCTTTCCAGTAATTGGCAACGAACACAAGAAGAGATAATCCGAGAGCCACAAGCACAACAAGAACAGAGGCGAAGATACTTAAAAAGTATTTTCTGAAGGTGCTTGACCTTTTAAATGAAACTTTACCTAACTTCAAAATTTACATCTCCTTATTTATATAATCAGGAGATTATTATTTTGTTTCAAATTTGTAGCCTACGCCCCATACGGTTTTGAGCTCCCACTTGTCGGAAACACCTTCAAGCTTTTCTCTCAGACGCTTAACATGAACGTCAACCGTTCGTGAGTCGCCGTAGTAATCAAAGCCCCATACCTCGTCAAGAAGCTGGTCGCGCGTGAAAACTCTGTTGGGATTTGATGCAAGGTGGAAGATAAGCTCCATTTCTTTCGGAGGAGTATCAACCTGTTCGCCGTTTACCTTAAGCTCGTAATTTGTAAGATTGATTGAAAGCTTGTCGAAGTTGACTTCCTTAACCGTTTCGGTTGTGCTTGAAGAGGTTCTTCTGAGAACAGCTTTGATTCTTGCCACAACCTCTTTTGCTTCAAAGGGCTTTACGATATAGTCGTCTGCGCCAAGCTCAAGGCCGAGAACCTTGTCAAAGGTTTCGCCCTTAGCGGTAATCATAATAATAGGTTTGTTTGAGGTTTTTCTGATTTCTCTGCAAACCTGCCAGCCGTCAAGGCCGGGAAGCATTATGTCAAGAAGAGTAATGCCGGGCTGTTCACTCTGGAAGGCTGCTACAGCACTCTGACCGTCATTGACGATAACTGTTGAATAACCCTCTTTTTCAATATAGGTTCGGAGAAGCTCACAGATGTGGTTAGCGTCATCTACTATAAGTATTTTTTCCGTTG
>CAZDQE010000061.1:0-13072 GCA_964507395.1 uncultured Eubacteriales bacterium
ATGACGGAAAAAGAGCAAACATAATTTCGTGCAAGGGGTTTTTAGAGGTCCCCTTGAATTATTCGTGAATACTTGCTCGCCTTGATACAGAAAGAACTATACCCATTTCGCCGAGCAGCATAACAAGTGCCGTACCGCCGAAAGAAAAGAAGGGAAGGCTGATACCTGTGTTGGGAAGCATTCCCGTAACAACGCCGATGTTGAAGAAGGTCTGAATACCTACCTGTACCATGATACCCATAGCAAGCAAAGAAGCATATCTGTTTTTTGTACGCATTGCAATCTGGAAACCTCTGAGAATGAGAAGTGCGAAAGGTACGATAACAAACAATACAGTTCTGATATAGCCGAGCTCCTCGCAGATAACTGAGAAAATAAAGTCATTGTGAGGTTCGGGAAGATACAGATGCTTCTGCTTTGAGTTGCCGAGACCTACACCGAAAAGTCCGCCTGAGCCGATTGCATAGAGCGACTGATTAGTCTGCCATCTGCTTCCTGTGGGGTCATAATCTCTGTCAAGCCAGCCTTTGAGTCTTTCCTGCACATAGTTCGGGAAAACATCCATGTTGACTACAAGAAGCACAATACCTACAACAGCCACTGCTATTACAAGAATAAAGCACCATCTTTTTCCGCCGCCCAGATACATCATTGTAAAGCCGATGAGAAGAATGAGGAACGTTGCTGAGAAGTGCTTTTCAAGAACTACTAAAGCTGCAACAAATATGATAATTCCGCTGAGAGGAAGAAGTGCCTTCCAGTCTGTTTCAACACGTTCTCTGTTTGTGTCAAGCAATGCCGCCAGAAAGGCTATCAATGCCAGCTTCGCTATATCCGACGGCTGCAAGGTAATGGGACCTAAATCAATCCATCTTTTGTATTCATCACCGTCCGCACTTTGAACATCGGAGTGGAAGAACAGAACGACTACAAGAAGAATCAGTGAGATGCCGAAAAACGAAGTTGAAAATCTCTTTATAAGATCTGTTTTCGTAACAGAAGCTACAAGCATTATGGGAATTCCCAGTGCAAGGAAGCCAAGCTGCCTTACAAGATAACTGTAAGGGCCGAATTGACCTGTTTTAAAATCTATCACAGGATTTTCAAGCTCAGCTCTAGGATAGCTTGCCGAAAATACCATTATCGTTCCGAAAACAACCAGATACATTACAAGAACCAGAAAAACAATATCAATAGTTCCCCTTTGTCTGAATTCTTTTTGCAAGCCTTTCAAACTTTTATCCTCAATTCTCGGTCCGAACAAGAGAACTTTGAGGCTGTTTTCTTTTTTTCTTGTTCCGTCAGAACCCATTATTTCTCCTCCTTACAAAATCAAGTCGCTCCAAAATACATTATCACTGCCGCCAATGCACCGCCAAGGAGATTTACAAGACTGAAAACCACGTCGATTTTCTTTTCGCTCCAGCCTGACATCTCAAAGTGGTGGTGAATGGGTGCCATTTTGAAAATTCTTTTACCGTGTGTCAATTTAAAGTAACCAATCTGTATTACGTCACTCATTGCTTCAATAACGTAAACTATGCCTGTGAGAAGCAGAATAAGAGGACATTCAAGCGTGTACGCAATGGCAACTACCATTCCGCCGAGAAACATTGAGCCTGTGTCGCCCATAAAGACCTTTGCGGGATTCTTGTTCCACACAAGGAAGCCTGCACATGCTCCGAGAAGAACACTTGAAAGAAGTCCTGCTCCCATATTTTTACGCATAAAAGCTATAACAATAAACGATGCCGCTGCCGTCAACGTGACAGAAGAGCAAAGTCCGTCTATGCCGTCAGTAAAATTCACTGCGTTTACTGCGCCGTAAATTACTGCAATTCCGAAAATCCAGTAAAACCAGCCCATGGGAACATTGCCCGCAAAGGGAATGAACATCGACTGTTCGCCTGTCATTCTGATACTGATCAGGTAAACAAAAATAATCAGAAGCTGTACTGCAGTTTTCTGAAAAACAGTCAGACCTAAATTACGCTTTTTGACAACCTTGATATAGTCATCAACAAATCCCGTAAAGGCAAATGACAGAGCCATTATAACTCCTGCCCAGAAGCGGGTATAGTAAGAATTTTTCACAATACTGTTTCCGCCGATTAAATCTCCGCCCGTAATTCTGTCAGTTATAACTGCGACGATAACCGCGGCTGCAAAGGCAATTATAAACATGATTCCGCCCATAGTGGGAGTACCCTGCTTACTTTTATGCCATTTGGGGCCGATATCAAGAATCGTCTGACCGAATTTCAGTTTATGGAGATACGGTATAAGAACAAAGCCTGATGCTACAGTAACACCAAAGGCTATAATACCGCCAAGTATAATCGGGAAAACACTGTTCATTGATTAATCAATTCCTTCGTAAATCTTCTTTATTACTTCTTCAAGCCTCATTCCGCGACTTGCCTTGAAGGAAATTACGTCGCCCTCCTCAAGAGTTTCAAGAAGTTTTTCCGCAAGAAGAGTTTTATCACTGAAAACATTAACATTTTCAAGACCTGCTTTTCTTGCACTGTCTGCTGAAAGCTCAGCTTCTTTACCGTATGTAAAAAGAATATCCACACTTTTTTCTGCAGCATATTCCCCTACCTCACGGTGTGCTTTTTCACTGTATGAGCCAAGCTCAAGCATGTCACCGATTACGGCAATATGCCTTTTTCCTTCAATTGATTTAAGCGCATTCATTGACGCTTTCTGAGAATCGGGACTGGCGTTGTAACAGTCCTCAATAAATATAATACCGTTTTTTCTTACAATTTTTTGTCGCATTCCCGACGGAGCGTATTTTTCCAGCGCCGATGCACATTGTTCAGGAGAAAGAGCGTGGCGGATTCCTACTGCAAATGCGGCAAGAGCATTATAAACATTATGTAAGCCTACTGTGGGAAGTAAAATTTTCTGTCTTCCCTCTTTCCAAACGATTTCAAAGACTGTTTTTTCACCGCTCTCAGAAATATTTTCAGCTTTATAATCAAGGCTTTTGCCATGTATACCGTATGTTACGATTTTAATTTCATCGCTCTTTACAGATGAGAGCATGTCATCATCGCCGTTAAGGAAAAGGTATGAGCCTTTCTCCATGCCCTCGGTGATTTCAAGCTTTGCCTTGAGAATATTTTCTCTTGAGCCTAAATTTTCAATGTGCGAAACACCGATATTACTGATTACCGCACATGTAGGCTTAACAGCTTTTGTAAGAACTGAAATTTCGCCGAGAGCACTCATGCCCATTTCCAGCACCGCCGCAGAATATTCACTGTCCAGTCTGAAAATCATTCTGGGAACACCGATATCGTTATTGAAGTTTCCCTCTGTTTTCAGAGTTTTAAATTTTTCATCCATAACAGAGGAAATCATTTCCTTTGTTGTTGTCTTGCCCACACTGCCTGTAATTCCGACAACGGGAATCGAAAACCTTTCTCTGTAAGCACGTGCTAAAAGAAGCTGTGCCAATCTGCAGGAAGAAACATAGATTACAGAGCATGTACATTCAACCTTTTCTTCTGCCATTACACAAACTGCTCCTGAATCTGCAGCCTTCTGTGCAAAGCTGTGAGCATTGAAATTCTCACCTTTTATGCAAACAAAAAGTGAGCCTTTTTCTATTGTTCTTGTGTCAGTGCTGACAGCTGTTATTTCGCCGTCATCACCGTGCAGGGTTCCGCCCGTAACCTCTGCAATTTCACTGAGTCTGAATTTCTGCATAAATCTGCATTTCCTTTCAGCGAGAAAGAATTTCTTTTACGATTTCTCTCTCGTCATAGTGGATTTTTTCCGTACCGAGAATCTGATAAGTTTCGTGACCTTTACCTGCAAGGAGTACAACGTCATCCTTCTTCGCAATCGACAATGCTTTTTCAATTGCCTTTGTTCTGTCACATTCAACATGGATTTTCGCTTTACATTTATCCATTCCTTTAAGGATATCTTCAATAATTGCTTCAGGCTCTTCCGTTCTGGGGTTATCCGACGTTACAACAACAACATCTGACATATTGCCTGCTATTTCGCCCATTATGGGACGCTTTGTTTTATCCCTGTCACCGCCGCAGCCGAAAACAGTTATGATTCTGCGTGTATAGACCTTTCTCAAGGATCTGAGTACGTTTATAAGACCGTCGGGAGAATGAGCATAGTCAATAATAACTGTATAGTCCTTATTCACATCAACAGTTTCCATTCTTCCCTTGACACCTGAAGAAGTTGCAAGAGCATTCTTTGCCGTTTCCATGCTGATTCCCGTTTCCTTTGCCGCAACTGCTGCAGCCATTGAGTTATAAATCGAAAATTCACCCGGAATATTCAGCTTGATTCTTGAAATACTCAGATTTCCTACAAGCTCATAGCCTACTGATTTATCTTTAAGAACGGGATTTTTAGCTGTGTAATCCGAGCTGTTATTTCTTATCGAATAAGTAACCTTTTCTGCAGAAATTCCGCTTCCCATGTATTCTGATGCTTCATCATCGTCATTGAGAATAACTTTTTTACTGTTTTCAAAAAGGATATGCTTTGCCTCTTTATAAGCATCCATTGTGCCGTGGTAATCAAGGTGGTCCTGAGTCAGATTTGTGAAAATACCCAGATCAAAGGTAATGGGTGCCACTCTCTGCTGACTGAGAGCCTGTGAAGATACTTCCATAATACAAGCTTCACATTGTTTTTCAACCATTTCTCTGAAAAGCATCTGCATTTCAAAGGGGTCGGGCGTTGTCAGAGAAGATACCCTCTCCTCATTGCCCACAAGATTGATTACCGTACCTAAGAGGCCGCATTTTACACCTGCCTCTTCAAAAATATGCTTTATAAGAAAAGATACTGTTGTTTTTCCGTTTGTGCCTGTAATGCCTATCATTTTAAGCTTTTCTGTGGGACGTGAAAAATATTCCCAGCACATAAATGAATAAGCTTTTCTTGTGTTATCAACTATAACCTGATTTTCAGCCCCTGTATCGCGTTCTGTAACAACTGCCGCCGCACCCTTTTCTTCAATTGCCTTTACGGCGAGAGTATGAGCATCAAAACGGTTTCCCTTGATACAAACGAAAACGTCACCTTTATTTATGTTGTCAAACTTGTCTGTAACTGATGCAATTTCACAGTCAGTATAATTGCTTTTTACTTCAAGTTTTCTTAAAAGCTGTGATAACAACATTTCTTTCACCTCGTTATTCTGCGTCTGATGATGTCGATTTGAAGTATACGACAATAGTATCGCCGCAATAAACTTTGCTATTCACTTCCTTATCCTGTTTATAGGAAATAAAGCTGCTTGATGCCGCGTTGCCGACGATTGACACGTTAACACCCGCCTGATTTGCGGCGGCATAGACCTGATTTACTGTCATGCCTACAAAATTCGGCACTGTTGTAACCTGTTTTTCTGCATCCTGCTCAGTGTAGAGAATAACCGTTCCGTTTGCAGAAATCGTCTGATTTGAAGAGGGAACCTGTTCAATGACAGTTTCGCCGCTTCCGATAACTCTGACACTGAAGCCTGAATCAGCAAGAGTCTGTTTTGCTTCTTCCACGCTCTTGCCTACAACGTTATCAGCATTTTTATCAACGTGCTGACTTTCTTCCTCTGTGTATTTAGGCTCAACATTAAGATATACCATAACTTTCTGCATAATGTCAGCCGCAACAGGAGCCGCAATCTGGCTTCCGTAGTATTCGCCAACAGGCTTTTTAACCGCGATAAGCATTGCAATCTGCGGGTCATCTGCCGGAGCAAAGCATGCAAAAGATGCTACATATTCGCCGGGTTCTTCAAGAATTTCAGACGTACCCGTTTTACCTGCTACTCTGTAGCCTGCAACATAGGCATTCTGACCTGTACCTGTAGATACAACGTCTTCCATCATGCCCGTAATAATTTGTGCTGTGTTTTCCGAAATCACCTGTCTTTTTACTACAGGCTGTGTTTCCGAAACAACATTGCCGTCGGGGTCAAGCGTTTTGGCAACGATATAGGGCTGAAGAAGCTTACCACCGTTTGCGATAGCGGCAACTGCCGTAATTGTCTGAATGGGAGTTACTGTGAAGGACTGACCGAAAGCACTTGATGCAAGCTGTACCTTTGTATTTTTCATGCTTTCTGCTGAGTGGTAAATACCAAGCTGCTCTGAGGGAAGGTCAATTCCTGTTTTTTCAGTAAATCCGAATGCCTCAAAATATTTGTAGAAATTGTCTACGCCCATGTCAAGACCAAGCTGAATGAAGAAGGGGTTACATGAGTTTGCAAAAGCCTGAGAAAAGGTCTGAGTGCCGTGGCCTTCTCTGTGTGAGCAGTGCATTGTTCTGTCATCGACCTGTATTGCACCGCCGCAGACATAGGTTTTTGACATATCCCAGATGTTTTCTTCAAGTGCTGCTGCCGCAGTTATGATTTTGAAAACCGAACCGGGCTCGTATGTATCGGAAATCGTTCTGTTTTTCCACTGATTAAACCACGCTGTGGTTTCAGCTTCTTCTTTTTTTCTCTCGTCCGCGATTTCATCAAGGTGGTCTTTTACTGTCTGACTCGTAATTTCATAAGGATTGTTAAGGTCATAGTCAGGCTTGCTTGACATTGCTAGAATTGCACCTGTGTTGACATCCATAATGATTCCGTAAGCATATTCAGCCTGAGTATCCTTAATTGACTGGTCAAGACCTTCTTCAAGGTAACGCTGAATAGTTTCATCAAGAGTTGTAACAAGGCTTGTTCCCTGCACAGCGTCAGTTACAGTTTCGTATTCAGAGGGCATTGAATCGCCGTTACCCGAAACTGCAGTTATTTTTCTGCCCGGAGTTCCTGTAAGGATTGAGTTGTACTGAAGCTCAAGTCCTCCTGTACCGACATCATCCGTACCTGTAAAGCCGATAACCGTTGATGCAAAGGAGTTATAGGGATAGTATCTTTTTACATCGTTTTCAATTCCTATAAAATCGGAAAACGAGTATTTCACATCCTGACCTTTTGAATTCGTATAGCTGTAACATTCTTCCTCAAGAATCTCCAGCATTTCATCTCTTATATCTTTTTCAACACGGTATTTCACTATCATGCTGCCGTATTGCGACATTTCAGCTTTGGCTCTTACCGTATCTTCACTCACCTCAAGAACCGAAGAAAGCTTCTTGATTACGATTTCCCTTGCTTCCTTGCAGTCTGCCATTCTGTTAGGATAAACTACAATTTTCCATGCAGAGGCACTCTTTGCAAGCTCTTTTCCGTTACGGTCATATATAACTCCGCGTTCAGCAGAAATCTCAGAATCCCTGAGCTGATTTGCTTCTGCTTTCGCTCTGTATTCTTCACCAAGTCCCAACTGAACATAGCCAAGATAAATTATACATGCACCAAGTCCGAGGACGACAATTATTATAAGTACGTGAAGGGCTCTTTTAGCCAATGTATTCTCATTTGTCTGAGGCAATGACATGAATCTTTCTCCTTTCGAAATTCAGTTTCAATACCGCTAAATAACAATTAATGCGGCAAAGGAATTTTACTGACCATACGCCCTTTCGGGTCATATAATTAGTATTCCGTGCCGCTGATATTATTACAATATATTATTCTTCGGGGTCTACAACGCCGTAATCGTCATCGGACAAATCGAAGTATGTCACCTGATATCTGTCTCTCTGAATCATACCCTTATCTTCTGCCATTTTTCTGATTTCATCAAAGGAAATCATGGAGTCTTTCTTTATGTTAAGGATAATGCTCTGACTTTCAGCGATATCCAGCTCCGCCTTTGTTGCGGCAATTTCGTGTTCAACCTGATTTATGTACGCTCCGAGAAAAACAAAGGAACCTACAATTGCCGTCATAAGGAAAGAGGAAGCAATAACAAAGAGTGTTCTTCCGTAATCGCGTTTCTCTGCAATACGAAGCTTTTCCCTTTTGACCTGCGGTGTATCATCAAGTACGCGTAATTTTCTTTTTGGTTTTTCTTTTTTTGCAGGAATAGGCTGAGGGGCCGATGTGCCGTCATCAAACATGTCGAGATCGTACATAAATTCTGCCATTTTCTTCACCTTACTCTTTCAACTTACTCTTCTGTTCTTTCCACCGCTCTGAGCTTTGCACTTCTTGCTCTGGGATTTTCTTCTGTTTCTTTTTCCGTAGGCTCTTTCACCTTGAACGCAAGCTTTCCTTTCGGTGTTTTTCCGCATACGCATACGGGAAATTCAGGAGGACAAGTGCAGCCTGAACAGAAATCGTTAAACTTTACTTTTACTATTCTGTCTTCAAGGGAGTGGAACGTGATTATTGCGATCCTGCCCCCTACCGAAAGAGCATCAAACATATCGTCAAGAGAATTTTTAAGCTCCTCTAATTCTGAGTTTACTTCGATTCTTATTGCCTGGAAGGTTTTACGGGCGGGGTGCCCGCTTTTTCTTCTGACCGATGCAGGGTAAGCTTCCTTGATAATCTCTGCAAGCTCAAGTGTAGTTTCGATTTCTTTTTCAGCTCTGTGCTTTTCTATATTAGATGCAATATTTCTTGCAAACTTTTCTTCACCGTAGGCTGAAATAATTTTCACAAGCTCCGATATCGAATAAGTGTTGACAACATCCTTTGCAGAAAGTCCTTCCTTGCTCATACGCATATCAAGAGGAGCATCTGTATGGAAAGAAAAGCCTCTCTCGCCTGTGTCAAGCTGATAAGATGAAACACCCAGATCCGCCAGAATTCCGTCAGCCTTTTCTACGCCGTATTCACCGAGAATATCCTTGATTCTTGAAAACCTGCTGTTTACGACAGTTACATTCGGGTTATCCCTGAAACGCTCTGTAAGAACTTTTATTGCATCGGGGTCACGGTCGATTGTGTAAAGATGACCTGTAGTCAGCTTTGAAGCAATAAGGGAAGAATGACCGCCTCCGCCGCCTGTACAGTCGAAATAAATTCCGTCAGGCTTTATATTCAGCGCATCGACTGCTTCATGATAAAAAACAGAAATATGGTTAAAATTAATTTGAGATTCCATTTAAACACCTCAGATTTTTAGAATCTTACGAGTGATTCGTCAAATTCTTCATCATCGTCTTCGTCGTTCCGGAGTCTGAGCCACATTTCCTCATCCCAGATTTCAATTTTTCTGCCCGAGCCGAGAATCGCGATATTCTTTGTAATACCTGCGTATTCTCTGAAGGATTCCTTGATAACTACACGGTTCTGAGGGTCCATGCTGCAGTCATCAATTCTTGCAAAAACTTTTCTGTAGTATTTTCTTGTTTTTTCGCCTGCAGGAAGATTGTCAAGCTCTTCCTTGACCTTTGCCCATTCATCGAGGGGGTAAAGAGTCAGACATTTATCGTTGGGAAGGGTTTTCATAATAACAAATTTCTGACCAAGTTCTTCTCTGAATGCAGCGGGCACTACCATTCTTGACTTGGAATCAAGAGAATGGAAATAAGTTCCTCTGAAATCTGCCATTGTTACCCCTCCTTTACGTTTTAAACTTCATTTCTCCAACTTTTTGTGGAAAACTCTGTGGAAAATGTGGAAAACTCCCACTTCGTCACCATTTCTTTCAACTTTCTCCCACTTCGATACCACTATTATAATTCCAAAGCGTGGATTTGTCAATAGTTTTTTGGCTGAAAACCTTAAAAAATCAAGGTTTTTTCGGCGGTGGTACATTTTCCCAAAAATCAGGTAAAAAAAAGCAAAAACCGCCTTTCTCAAACGAGAAAAACGGTTTCATATTTACTATTTATCTTGTCAGACTCAGTTATTTTCTGTATTCCTGTGAAAAAGCAAGAAGTTTTTCATCAATATAAGCCTCATGATTTTTCGTCTTTACCATTTCGGTAACTTCACAACAAAAATCCTCATAATCTTTATTTCACAACTCTCCGCCTTATCCGAGCCTAAACGAAAAGAATTTAATCCTATTTTATCATCGCTGACAGTTACACTCCTGTCATCAAGGTCTGTTTTTTAGTTTTGCAAACTACAAGAATAAAAACAAAGAGCATACCTCACCACCTATTCGGAAAGATATTCTGTTATCTTTTTATTGATTTTAACATCAGGATTGTATTCCTTTGCCCTTTTGCATATTTCAGAAAACAATTCTTAATGACAATACGCCTTTTATGTGTTTACCGAGAGTGGCAACAGTTACAAATATCCCGATGAAAGAAGTCTTGACAATCCATCTGACATAATTCTTGTCTGTAAAAAAAGCAAACAAAAAGGCAATAAGCACGTCTGCAGCTACACAAAACAAGAAGTCAAGAAAATTTGCTGTCTTTCTGTTTTTGTATTCTTTCATCGCTGTCACCTCGTTTTAATTTATCATATTTTTAAACTCTTCTTCATTTATTATCGTAACGCCGAGAGTCTGTGCTTTTGTAAGCTTTGAGCCTGCGTCCTCGCCTGCTAAAACATAAGTTGTTTTCTTTGAAACAGATGATGAGGTTTTACCCGAAAAGCCTTCAATTATTTCCGATGCTTCTGCCCGTGACATTGTAGGAAGCGTGCCCGTGAGGACAAATGTCATTCCCTGAAAGCGGTTATCCTTAACTTCTGCGAGAGATGTCATATTGACACCCGCATTTCCAAGCTCTTCAACCATTCTTTTTGTAGGCTCAAGAGAAAAATATTCCGCTACGCTCTCAGCCATTATTTCACCGAAGCCGTCTATGAGAAGAAATTCTTCTTTGGTTGATGACATAATTTTTTCAAGTGTACCGAAGTTTACAGAAAGAAGTTTCGCCGCCTTTGCGCCGATATGTCTGATGCCAAAAGCAAAAAGAAGCTTTGACAAATCGTTTTCCTTCGATGCAGAAATTGCATCAATAAGATTTTTCGCTGACTTTTCCGCAAATCTTTCAAGAGAAAGAAGCTGTTCCTCTTTCAGATAATATATATCGGCGGCATTTCTTACAAAGCCTTCATTTACAAGGACTTCACATACGGATTCTCCCAGACCCTCGATATCCATAGCATCTCTTGAGCAGAAATGAATAATGTTTCGGAGAAGCTGTGCGGGGCACTGAGGATTTGTGCAACGTATCGCAGCTTCGTCTTCTTCACGAATTACCGGCGATGAACATGAGGGGCAGATTTTCGGCATTTCAAAAAGTGCTGTGTTTTCGCCTTTTTTTGAAACCGCTACTATTTCGGGGATAATATCCCCTGCTTTTCTGACAATTACAGAGTCACCGATGCCGATACCTTTTTCTCTGATGAAATCCTCATTGTGCATTGTTGCCCTGCCTACTGTTGAGCCTGCAAGAAGAACGGGCTCCAGAACTGCAACAGGAGTCAGCACTCCTGTTCTGCCAACATTCACCTCAACATCAATGAGCTTTGTTTCCTTTTCCTCAGGGGGATATTTGTATGCTACCGCCCATTTTGGGAATTTTGAAGTCGAGCCGAGAGCTTTTCTCTTTTCAAAATCGTTGACCTTTATAACTGCGCCGTCAATGTCAAAGGGAAGATTTCCTCTTTCATCGCCTATCCTGTCGATTTCTTCAAGGACATCATCAAAATTTTCATATTCATTATAGAAAGGCACTGTTCTGAAGCCGAGAGTTTTCAGATAATCGAGAGATTCCTTATGCGTTTTCAGCTCTTTGCCTTCAATCTGCTGAATGTTAAAGACAAAAATACTGAGATTTCTTTCTGCCGCAATTTTCGAGCTTTTCTGTCTGAGCGAGCCTGCCGCCGCATTACGGGGATTTTTAAAAGGCTTTTCACCGCTCAGCTCCTGCTTTTCCACAAGAGAGAGAAACACCTCTCTCGGCATATAGACCTCTCCTCTGACTTCAAGAAAAGGAATATTTTCTTCAAGCTTCAGAGGAATCGTTCTGATTGTGCGGAGATTCGCCGTAACGTCTTCGCCCACTTGTCCGTCACCTCTGGTTGAGCCTCTGACAAAAACGCCGTCACGGTATTCAAGAGAAACTGAAAGTCCGTCAATTTTCGGCTCAACAACAAATGTTACATCGCCGTCAATTTTACTTTCAAAGCTTCTCAGTTCATCAAAACTGAAAGCATCCTGCAGACTTTCCATGGGAACAGTATGCACAACCTCTTCAAAGCGGTTGTCAGCCATTCCGCCAACACGCTGTGTAGGAGAATCAGTCGTAAGAACAGAGGGAAAATCGTTTTCGATATTTTCAAGCTCTCTAAGTGCTTTATCGTATTCAAAATCGGAAATCTGAGGGTCATCGTCAACATAATATTTTTTGCTGTGATAATTAAGGAAATCCCTCAATTCCTTTGCTTTCAATTCGGCTTCTTTAATATTCATACAAATCTCACCTTTTACACTTCTGTTATTTTATATTTTACCATTTTTGTTGCCATTTTTCAAGATTTGTGTTAATATATATTTGTAATCCGAACAAAAGAAAGGAGATTACCTGTTATGAAAAACAATTTGATTATTACCATAAGCCGTGAATACGGTTCAGGCGGCCGTGAAATCGGAGAAAAGCTTGCCATGGAGTTGGGTATTCCCTTCTATGACAAAGCGATTATTGATAAAGCCGCAAAGGAAACCGGCTTCTGTGCAGAGTTCATCGAAAAAGAAGAACAGAAAGTTACAAACAGTCTGCTTTTCAACCTCGCAACAAACACATACACCTTCGGAAATATGGTTTCTCACTACGGACAGTCTCTTTCCGATCAGGTTTTTCAGGCTGAGGCAAAAATCATCAAGGAACTGGCAAGCGAAGGCTCATGCGTAATCGTCGGCAGATGTGCAGACTACATTCTCAAAAATCAGTTCCCCTGCTTCAATGTTTTCATCTGTGCTGATTTTGACTTCAGATGCGAAAGAGCAATGAAAATTGACAGCGTACCGAAAGATGAAGTAAACGATGTTGTCAGAAAAAAGGATAAAGCAAGAATCCGTCACAACCAGTTTTACGGCTCACAGGACTGGGGCGATGCGAGAAACTATGACATCACAGTAAACAGCGGAAAACTGGGAATTGAAAACACTATCGAGATTCTTAAAGCCGCAATTGAAAATTACAAATAAGCATAAGGGGACCTCTAAAAACCCCTTGCACGAAATTATGTTTGCTCTTTTTCCGTCAT
>CAZDQE010000062.1:0-13000 GCA_964507395.1 uncultured Eubacteriales bacterium
TAACTGAACGTCCTGAGTAGTCAACACGCTTACCGAGAAGGTTCTGACGGAAACGACCCTGCTTACCTTTAAGCATATCGGAAAGAGATTTGAGAGCTCTGTTATTGGGGCCTGTTACGGGACGTCCGCGTCTGCCGTTGTCGATAAGAGCGTCAACGGCTTCCTGAAGCATTCTCTTTTCGTTTCTTACGATAATTTCAGGTGCCTGAAGCTTGAGAAGGATCTCAAGACGTTTATTTCTGTTGATAACACGTCTGTAAAGGTCATTAAGGTCACTTGTTGCGAATCTGCCGCCTTCAAGCTGAACCATGGGACGGATATCGGGGGGGATAACGGGGATAACGTCGAGAATCATCCATTCGGGCTTGTTGCCTGACTGGCGGAAAGCTTCAACAACTTCAAGTCTCTTGAGGATCTTAGCTCTCTTCTGGCTTGATGCTGTTTCCAGCTCTTCATGAAGTTCTGCTGAAAGAACATCAAGGTCAAGCTCAGAAAGCAGCTCTTTGATAGCTTCTGCACCCATACCTGCTTTGAATTCTGTATCATCATCGTATTTTTCGAGGATGTCAGCATACTCTTTTTCGCTGAGTGTCTGATACTTTTCAAGAGGTGTATCACCGGGATTGATAACAACGTAGGTTGCAAAGTAAAGGATTTTTTCAAGGTTTCTGGGAGTTATATCAAGGAGAAGTCCCATTCTTGAGGGGATACCCTTGAAATACCAGATGTGAGAAACAGGAGCAGCAAGCTCGATGTGACCCATTCTTTCGCGGCGGACTTTTGATTTTGTAATCTCAACGCCGCAACGTTCACAAACCTTGCCCTTGTACTTTAATCTTTTGTACTTACCGCAGTGACATTCCCAGTCTTTGGTGGGTCCGAAGATTACTTCGCAGAAAAGACCGTCTTTTTCGGGCTTGAGTGTACGGTAGTTTATGGTTTCGGGCTTTGTTACCGCACCGTATGACCAGCTTCTGATCTGGTCAGGTGAGGCAAGACCGATTTTTATAGATTCAAAATTTATATTTTCCATAACAACGAACTCCTTTCAATCAATAATCTGTATCACTTGATCCTGAGTCGTCTGCAGGATAATCGTCGTCGGAGAAATCATCGTCGTTATCTTCACCGGTGGTGTAGAAATCCGTATCTCCGTCTTCGCTTTCAACTGAGTAGCTTGTGCTTCCCTCAGTGTCGTTAACAATTGAGAAAGCTTCATCGTCAACAGGAACACCTGTTTCAACATCGTCAAATGTCTGTCTCAGGTCGATTTCGTTATCATCAGCATCGAGAACCTTAACATCAAGGGCAAGAGACTGAAGCTCTTTAATAAGAACCTTGAATGATTCGGGAACGCCGGGAGTGGGAACGTTCTGACCTTTAACGATAGCCTCGTAAGTCTTGACACGTCCTACAACGTCGTCAGACTTGACTGTAAGGATTTCCTGGAGAGTATAAGCTGCACCGTAAGCTTCAAGAGCCCAAACTTCCATTTCACCGAAACGCTGACCGCCGAACTGAGCTTTACCGCCGAGAGGCTGCTGAGTAACGAGAGAGTAGGGACCTGTAGCACGGGCGTGAATCTTGTCATCAACAAGGTGGAGAAGCTTAAGGAAGTACATAACGCCGACAGTTACGGGGTTATCGAACTTTCTGCCTGTACGTCCGTCGATGAGGATTGATTTACCGTCCTCTCTGAGACCTGCAAGCTTAAGTGTTTCTCTGATGTCAGTTTCATGTGCACCGTCGAATACGGGTGTCATAACCTTCCAGCCAAGGCTTCTTGCAGCAAAACCGAGGTGAACTTCAAGAACCTGACCGATATTCATTCGGCTGGGAACGCCGAGGGGGTTAAGAACGATATCAAGAGGAGTACCGTCTTCAAGGAAGGGCATATCCTCAACGGGAAGAATACGTGAAACAACACCCTTGTTACCGTGACGACCTGCCATCTTGTCACCAACAGAAAGCTTACGCTTCTGAGCGATGTAGCAGCGTACTGTCATGTTAACGCCGGGGCTGAGTTCATCACAGTTTTCGGGAGTGAATACTTCAACGTTAACGATGATACCGTATTCACCGTGAGGAACTCTGAGAGATGTGTCACGGACTTCTTTTGCTTTTTCACCGAAGATAGCGCGGAGAAGTCTTTCTTCTGCAGTGAGCTCTGTTTCACCCTTGGGAGTAACCTTACCTACAAGAATGTCGCCTGAATGAACCTCAGCACCGATTCTGATAATACCTCTTTCGTCAAGGTCTTTGAGAGCATCTTCACCAACGTTGGGGATATCTCTTGTGATATCTTCCGGTCCGAGCTTTGTTTCTCTTGCTTCTACTTCGTATTCTTCAATGTGAATTGATGTGTAAACATCTTCACGAACAAGCTTTTCATTAATAAGAACAGCATCCTCGTAGTTGTAGCCTTCCCATGTCATGAAGCCGATAAGAGCATTTTTACCAAGGCTGATTTCACCGCCTGCAGTTGCAGGACCGTCAGCGATAACCTCCTTAGCATCAACGTGCTGACCGATCGAAACAACGGGACGCTGGTTGATACATGTGCCCTGGTTGGAGCGCATGAACTTAACGAGGTTGTATTCGTCAACGTGACCGTCGTCTGTGAGAATTGTGATTTTTGTAGCATCAAGGCCTGAAACTGTACCTGCACGCTTTGCTGTAAGAGCAACACCTGAGTCAACAGCAGCCTTGTATTCCATACCGGTGCCTACGAAAGGAGCGTCTGTCTTGAGAAGGGGAACTGCCTGACGCTGCATGTTAGAGCCCATGAGGGCACGGTTCGCGTCGTCGTTCTCAAGGAAGGGAATCATTGCAGTAGCAACTGAAACAACCATCTTGGGAGAAACGTCCATGTAGTCAGCTTTTGTGTTGTCGATTTCGAGGAATTCGTCTCTGTATCTTGCTGTGATTTTAGAGTTGATGAAACGGCCGTCAGCATCGAGAGGCTCGTTAGCCTGAGCAACGATGTAGTTATCTTCAACGTCAGCAGTCATGTAATGAACTTCGTCAAGGACAATGCCTGTTTCTTTATCAATCTTTCTGAAAGGAGCTTCAATGAAGCCGTATTTATTGATTTTTGCAAATGTTGCGAGGTAAGAGATAAGACCGATGTTAGGACCTTCAGGAGTTTCGATGGGGCACATACGTCCGTAGTGGCTGTAGTGAACGTCACGAACTTCGAAACCTGCACGGTCTCTTGAAAGACCGCCGGGACCGAGAGCTGAAAGTCTTCTCTTATGAGTAAGCTCAGCCAGAGGATTAGTCTGATCCATGAACTGTGAAAGGGGAGATGAGCCGAAGAACTCTTTGATAGCCATGAGAACGGGTCTTGAGCTGATAAGAGCTGCGGGAGTCATCTTTTCGTCGCCGTCCTGACTCTGAAGAGTCATTCTTTCACGTACAACTCTTTCAACACGGGACAGACCGATTCTGAACTGATTCTGAAGCAATTCGCCGACTGAACGGATACGGCGATTGCCGAGATGGTCGATATCGTCAAGTGTACCTACACCGCAAGCGAGACAGTTGAGGTAGTTGACTGATGCGAAAATATCTTCAATTGTGATATGCTTCGGGATAAGGTCATCGCATTTTGCTGCGAGGATTTCTTTAAGAGCATCCTTGTCTTCAGTTCCTTCTTCGAGGATTGAGAAGAGAATGTCAGCTCTTACGTTTTCGTTGATAGCGATTTCGTCAAGCTCTTCCTCTGTGAACATAGGAAGGTAAGGCTTGGGGTCAACCATGCCGTTTGAAACGACTTTGACTTCCTTACGGTCGTAGTGCACGTCAGCTTCAACGTAAGCTTCGGTAACGCCTGCCTGCTCAATTTCGAGAGCTTTTTCTTTAGTGAGGATTTCACCGCTGTCAGCAAGAATTTCGCCCGTGAACTTATTGATGATGGGCTGAGTCAGCTTGCAGCCTGCAATTCTTGCGGAAATAGCCATCTTCTTATTGTATTTATATCTGCCCACTCTTGAAAGGTCATAGCGGTGAACATCAAAGAAAAGGTTTTCAAGATGTGTCTGAGCTGTTTCAAGAGTTGCAGGCTCGCCGGGGCGAAGCTTTTTGAAGACTTCCATAAGTGCTTCTTCAGAGTTTTTAGTTTCGTCCTTTTCGAGAGTAGCAATAATTCTCTCGTCATTTCCGAAGAAATCAAGAATATCGCTGTTGCTTGAAAGCCCGAGAGCTCTGAGGAAGGTTGTGATGTAAATTTTTCTGTTTTTATCTATTCTTACATAGTAGAGGTCATTTGAATCTGTTTCGTATTCAAGCCATGCACCTCTGTTAGGAATGACAGTAGTAGTGAAAAGTCTCTTACCGGTCTTGTCGTGAGTCATATCATAGTACATGCCGGGAGAACGGACAAGCTGAGAAACGATAACACGTTCAGCGCCGTTAATAACGAAAGTACCGCTTTCTGTCATAATGGGGAAGTCACCCATATAGACTTCACTTTCTTTGATTTCACCTGTTTCCTTGTTTGTCAGACGAGCCAGAACACGCATGGGAGCAGCGTAAGTTGCATCGCGCTGTTTGCACTGATAAACAGTGTACTTGGGCTTGTCTTCCATTCTGTAACCGATAAAGCTCAGAACCCAGTTTCCTGTGTAGTCTACGATGTCTGCAGTATCTCTGAATACCTCTCTGAGACCGTCAGTGAGAAACCATTCGTATGATTTCTTCTGGATTTCAATGAGGTTGGGCATCTCCATTACTTCATCAATACGTCCGTAGCTTTTTCTGAGAGTTTTTCCTCGGTAAACGTCTCGTACATTACCCATAGATCATATCACTCCGTTCTTTGATTTTACGTGGTTAATGTAGGAAGGAAAATCCCCTGAAAATTTACTGAAAAATCACTTGATTTTCGGCGGATTTTGTGGTATTATGTAAACACCGAAAAACCGCATGGGGATAATATTCCATTCTAATACAGTATAGTATTCTATCATGGAAAAGTCTGCTTGTCAAGTGTTTGAGTAAATATTTTTCATTATATATGGTGTTTTTTTCAATAAAATAAAAAATATGCCGTGAAGAGGTCTTTTCTTCACGGCGATTTTCTTTGCTTTTTATTTTCAGATGATGGTAAGTGTCATTCCTTCAGGCAGGATAATTCTCCAAAAGCGGGTATCACCATCTGGAATTTCAAGCGTGCACGTATTTTCCCTGAAAATTGCCTTTCCGAGGAAATCACAGGTGCAGAGGGGGAGTGTTACATTCTTTTCTGCAGGTGACAGTCGAAGCTCTTTCTTTTGGCTGTCAACATAAAGTCCCAGAAAAGAGTTAAGTGTTGTCCAGCTTGACATGGGACGCGTGTAATGATGTCCGCATTCCCAATGGTCCCAGAAATAACCTAATCTTAACTGATTGTTGTGTATCGTTTCAACTATTGTGTCGGCTGTCTCTTTCATTCCTGCTGAAATTGCAAGGGAAGCAAAAACATAACCTATACCTGTCCACACAGCCTCGGCCTGACAATTCTTGTGTGTGAAAAGACCTGTATGTTTTCCTTCGGGGCAAGATGCGTTTACGAGACCTGCTTCTTCGTCAAAGTTTTTCTCAAAGATAAGTGAAAGAACATTTTTTACTCTTTCATCTGTGAAATTACCTTTTAAACCTGTGGCTCTGAGGAACCATTCGCCGTCGAGCTGGTCTGTCATAAGACATTCGTCAGTCTGTTTTTCATTTTTCCAGAGATTGTAGTATTCTCCGTTCCAGAGCCTTTCTTCAAGGGACTTCTTTCCTTTTTCAAGGAGAGAGGTCCATTTGCTTTTCCTCTTGCCGTCATTCTGTATTTCTGCAATTTTTACTGCGGCATTCAGCGCGGAAAGCCAGAGAATCGAAATATAGGCAGGTGTTCCCGAAAAATTCCACGCATCATAGGTGTTGCGCTTCGTATCGTAATCGGGGAGAGCATCTCCGTCTTTATCGAGCTTTTCGATTGAATCCATTGCTCTGCGTACGTTACTGTAAAGACTGTCAAGATATTCTCTGTCACCGGTGTAAAGATAATCACGAAGTACCATGAGCACAAACTGCATATTCATGTCAACTCTGTCGAATCCGTTGTCGACGTGTTCGAGGTCAGGAGTGAAGAAATGGTGAACCCTGCCGTCCTCGCGTTGGAAAGCCGCACCCATTTTCATCTGCTTTTTCTGCAAATCCGGGAAAAGTGCAAGTAAGCCGAATGAGGCATGATATGTGATGTCGGTTGTGTGGAAGCCGCAGTAGCCAAGTCCTTCCCATAAACCGAATTTGCCGTCTTTCAGATACCATGAGCTTTTTACGATTGTTGAAAGATGCCCTGACCATGAATCGGGATAATATGTTGCAAGGCTTGTGTCAAAAAGTAAATCTGAGAAATCACTTGCCTTGTTGAAGATTTTGTGTGACTTTTCCAGAAGAAAAATGTTTGCTTCTTTTGATGATGCAAAAAGATTTTCATAATAGTGTCCTAATCTTTTGCCTTCCTCGGTAAAATGGTTAGGGAAATACCATGTAAGAACAAATCTTACTGTTTTTCTTTCGCCGGGTGCAAGTGTGAGAGAGGAGCAAAGAGCGGAAGAGCCGTAGGAATCGTTCATTCTTTCGATCTGCTTTGCAATGAATTTAAGAAATTCTTTTTTCTCTTCCCTGTTTTCGGGGAACGCAGGCTCGGAATGTCTGATACGCTCAAGAAGTGATTTTGCAAAGGAATATGATGAATAAATATTACAGAGTCTTTCGGCTTCATTCTCCGATAATTCATCAATGTTTTCGGGAATTGCTTCAGGCTTTTCTTCTGTGGAGATATAAGACAGAAATCCCTTTTCTCTGAAAGAAAAGAGAACCGATTCCTGGGAAACTCCTAAGTTTGCAGACCATGCGATGTATTCGCTGATATATTTTTTGAAGTCTGAGAGTATGTATGATTTCGCGCCTTCTCCGCTGACGGAAAGGCAAAGATTGCCGTTGTCGGGCGAATCGGTTTTTTCCGAGGGATACATGAAGATTCCTGTCATATCGTCTTTTTCGATTAATGAAAATTTGCTTTCGGTATCCTTGTTTGCAAAGGCCGGATTGAGTGTGCCTAAAAGGCTTACTCTTATTTCCTCGGAAGATGGGTTTTCAAAAGTATAGTCAAGGTAAAAACCCGGTGTTGATGAAATATCTGATTCATGGGGAACAAAAGGCGCAACTGCTTTCAGCTTTACGCTTACGGGAAGAAAAGAGTCTATGTAATCTATGCTACAGACGGGAAATCTGCCGTCAAAATCAATTCTTTCAACGCTTTTGTTCCACGCGAACATTCTGTGGGAAAAATCTTCCGGGTCGGTTTTCATGCCTAATCTGCGCACCACGGTTTTTCCTTTTTTATCTTCTGTTCTTACCCAGAATGAGAGGGCACCTGTGTATGCTTCTCCGTCATCAACATTTTTATCGCCGGAAACCCTTGTGAGTCTTTCGGGGTTGGCAATTTGCCAGAAGTGAAATTCACCGTCAGGAAGAAGTTCTACGCTTCCGCTTCCGATACCGCCGAGAGCAATGCCGCTTTTGTGGGTCTTTACCGTAGTGATTTTTGCCATGATTGACACCTCTTATTTAATGTTTTTGAGAAAAGTATTTTTAAGACCTGTTTTTTCAAGGACTCCCGTAATGACTGCCGATACGATTATTCCGAAAAGCCCCTGAACGGAGTTTCCTGCAATTCCTGCAACTGCGGAAACAAAGTTGCCTGCCAGCATTGATTCGTAAAGATAGTAGCCGCCGACCATGATGGTTTCTGCCGCAAGTGCACTGATAATACAGGGGAAAACGAATCTTCTTCCGAAAGATTTGATAAGCACTCTGTAAATCAGACAGGCGACTAATGCCATAAGTCCCTTGACAATAAGCGTTGCGGGGGCATAAGATGCATAACCCAGAACAAGGTCTGAAATTGCTGAACCGACTCCGCCTGCGATAAACCCGTAAACGGGTCCTAACATCCAGCCTGAAAGCACAACGAAACAATCGCCGAGATTCAGATATCCCGTGGTTCCGGGCGAGGGTATGTGTATAAATGTTCCTGCACAGCATAAAGCCATAAACAAGGCTGTAAATACAGTTTTTGTGAGTTTTTTGTTCATATTAATGCCTTCTTGTTTAATAATGTACATAATTGTACTACTTTGAAAAAACTTTGTAAAGACGAAAGGTTGAAAAACACATTTTAATGTGCTAAAATTTTAACAGTACAGATTCAAGGAGGATATTTTTTATGATGGATGCGTTAACAGCACTCAAAGACAAGATTATTTCTTTCTGCATGGAGAGCGGAGTGAAGCTTATTGTTGCAATTATTGTTTTGCTTATCGGCTTCAAGCTTGTTGATATCTTGGGCAAGAGATTCAAAAACACAAAATTCTATGAAAAGCTTGATCCCACAGCAAGAACATTTTTCAGAAGCTTTATTACAATTGCTCTTAAAATAGTTCTTGTTATTGTGGCAGCACTCATTATCGGTGTTCCTATGGCATCAATGGTCGCGGTTATCGGTTCCGCAGGTCTTGCAATCGGTCTTGCACTTCAGGGAAGCCTCAGTAACATCGCGGGAGGATTCATTATTCTTGTGTTCAAACCTTTTAAGGTCGGTGATTTTATTACGACTGCCGATGCTATGGGTACCGTTGAGTCTATCAACATTTTCTACACAAAGGTTCTGACGAATGATAATAAGGTAATTCAGATTCCCAACTCCGTAATCTCAAATCAGACGCTTACCGACTATTCGACCAAGGATTTGAGAAGAGTTGACCTTAACATCAATACTTCTTATGACAACGATGTGGAAAAGGTAAAGAGAGTTCTTCTTTCAGTTGCCGAGAAGACTGATAAGGCTGTTCTTGACCCTGCACCTCAGGCAAGACTTTCTGAGCATGGTGCAAGCTCTCTCAATTTTGCTTTCCGTGTATGGTGTAAAAATGAGGATTACTGGGACGTTTATTTTGACCTTCTTGAAGGTGTTAAGAAAGCCTTTGATGAAAACGGAATTCAAATTCCCTATCAGCAGATTGATGTTCACGTTAATAACAAATAATTGCCGCAGCTATTGACAAATAATGTATTAATGTGTTACTATGATAAAGCGGTAACACGCTAAAACAAATCAAAAGTTAGGGGATTTTAAAATGAAAAAGATTTTAGCATTGGTAATGGCTTGCCTTCTTATGTGCCTTACATTCGCAGGCTGCGGCTCAAGCACAGATTCAGACATGGAATACGTTAAAGAAAAAGGCGTACTCGTTGTTGGTATCACAAAATTTGCTCCAATGGATTATAAAGAGGGCGATGAATGGATTGGCTTTGATGCCGATATGGCAAAGCTCTTTGCTGAAAGACTTGGTGTGAAAGTTGAATTTGTTGAAATCACATGGAGTAAAAAAATTATGGAGCTTGATGCAAAAAACATTGACTGTGTATGGAATGGTATGACACTCAATGATGAAGTTAAAGCAGGTATGGATTGTTCACAGCCTTACTGTAACAATGCTCAGGTAGTTATCGTTCCTGCCGCTGATGCTGATAAATATAAGACAGCAGAAGATTGCAAGGACCTTCAGTTTGCAGTTGAAGATGGTTCAGCAGGTCATAAAATGGCAGAGGCTAACGGCTTTAAGCTTACAGCAGTTGAAGATCAGGCAAGAGCACTTACAGAGGTTAAGTCAGGCACATGTGATGCTGCTATCATCGACTCACTTATGGCAGGCGCAATGGTAGGCGAAGGCACAGGATATGCTGACCTTACATATACAGTTGGTCTTAACTCGGAAGAATATGGTGTAGGCTTCCGTAAGGGCTCAGACCTTGTTGCAGAAATCAATGCTTTCTTTGATGAATGCCTTGAAAACGGCAAGATGATGGAAGTCGCTTCTGAATACGGTGTTCAGGCTGCTATTATCACAAAATAAGAAACATTTAAATTCAGAAAAACAGAGAGTATCGCAAGATACCCTCTGTTTTTAACGTATTATAAAGATTCAAAAGGATGTAATTTTTATGACTTTGGCAGAACAATTTCCCATAGTTTTAAGTTCGCTTAATGTAGGTTTTTTGCAAACGCTTAAACTTTTTGCAATAACATTATTGGGTGCACTTCCCCTTGGACTTATAATTTCTTTCGGCTCAATGTCACGTTTCAGACCTGTAAGCGGTGCGGTTAAAACCTTTGTATGGATAATCAGAGGTACACCTCTTATGCTCCAGCTTCTCATTATTTACTATATGCCCGGCATTGCATTTGGCACTCCTATCTGGGGTGGTGGTGAATCAGGCAGATTTATTGCTTCTTGCGTAGCTTTTATTATTAACTATGCTTGTTATTTCTCTGAGATTTACCGCGGTGGTATTCAGGGTGTTCCTGTAGGACAGCAGGAGGCAGGACTTGTTCTCGGCATGTCCAGGAAGCAGATTTTCTTCAAGGTTACACTTCTGCAGATGGTAAAGAGAATCGTACCTCCCATGTCAAATGAAATTATCACACTTGTCAAGGATACTTCACTCGCACGAATTATCGCAATGCAGGAAATCATCTGGGCAGGTGAGGCGTTTCTCAAAGGTGACCAGGGTATTTCAGGTCAGATTTGGCCCTTGTTCTTTACAGGCGTTTATTACCTTGCCTTCAGCGGAGTTCTCACTGTTCTTTTCAACAAGGTTGAGAAGAAACTCAGTTATTTTAAGATTTGAGGTGACACGTTATGTCTTTACTTGAAGTTAAAAATATCCGTAAAAGCTTCGGTAAAACCGAGGTTCTGAAGGGAATAGATTTTTCGATGGAAAAAGGCGATGTTGTCGCTATAATCGGCTCATCAGGTTCGGGCAAAACAACGTTACTGCGTTGTCTTAATTTCCTTGAAACTCCTGATGCCGGAACGATTTCACTTAACGGAGATGTGATTCTTGATGCTGAGAGTCACAAAAAAACAAGTGACGAGGAAATCAGACAGAACAGACTTCACTTCGGTCTTGTTTTCCAGTCCTTCAACCTGTTTCCTCAGTATAATGTAAAAAGAAATCTTACTCTTGCGGCAGAACTGCTTGAAGGAGAAAAAATAAAAAAAGGTACTTCTGTGTACAAAAGCAAGAAGGAAGCTACGGATGCAATTTCAAAAAAAGCAGACGTACTTCTTTCGGAAGTGGGACTTTCCGAAAAGACAATGTCCTATCCCTGCGAGCTTTCGGGCGGTCAGCAGCAGCGTGTGGCGATTGCGAGAGCGTTGGCACTGGAGCCCGATGTTCTTTGCTTTGACGAGCCTACATCAGCCCTTGACCCCGAACTTACAGGCGAAGTTCTCAAGGTAATCAAGGAACTGAAAAATACTGATAAAACAATGATAGTTGTAACTCATGAAATGGAGTTTGCAAAAAATGTTGCCGATACAATTATATATATGGCTGACGGTGTGATTGAGGAGTCAGGTTCTCCCAAGCAGCTCTTTGAAAATCCCAAGACGGAAAAACTTAAAGCATTTCTTAAATCTTCTTTTGAAAAAATTTAATAAAATCTTAAAAAAAGCACAGGAAATGTGTGGTATACTTTATTCGGTAATAATGTATATAGGAGATTGGTTATGCAAATTGTAAGTTTTTTAATGTCTGCAGTTATGATGGTTGCATCACTTTTTGTGCCTGCAGGAACTTTGCAGAGCGAAAAATCACTCGATGATACAGCACAGGTTTCGTCAGAATCATCAGCAGGGCTTCTCAGTGAGGAGGCAAAAGAAGTTCTTTCCGTAGTTGTCAGTAATATTGTCAATGAGGCAAAGAACGGCACAAGCGAGAGTCAGGAGGTTCTCGATGCTATCAATAATCTTCCTGTTTATGAAAACGGTGAAGAGAGAACAGACCGCAGAGGTGTTAATGTAAGCGAATTCAAAAAAGCTTTTGATAAGGCGCTGAAAGAACTTGTCAATAAAAATCTTCCTGACGGCACAATAAAGAATTTCCTCAATCACCTGACAAGCGGTATGTATGACTTGTATATATACTTGGTTCCTGTTGAGGGAGAAGATGAGGTTTACTATTTTTATTGTGACTATGTTGATAATGAAGGTAACGCGACAGTTGTTTTCACCGGTGCACGATATGACAAAAAAACAGGCGAAATTCACGGCAAGGATAACAACGGTATAATGGGCATCGGATTTGACTATGATGTGAAAAATTATACTGTTACAACTCCTGTGAATGTTTGGATGCGCAATATGGGTTATTCAGTGCTTTACGATATCGTAGGCGGACTTGGCTTTATGAACACCGATACAGTGAGAGTCAAGTTTGAATACGGCGGAAAATACTGGATGTTCCAGTTCTGGAAAGGCAATTATGGCTTCAATCTCCTTAACGGCGCAGAGCTCGGGATTTACAACAAGACAGAAGAAAATGCTTTCTGGTATGATTGTGCAGCTGACGAGGAAATGCTGAACATGTCAATGGTTCTTTCCCGCGGTGATGAAATTCTTGTTGAAAGGGAAGAAATGCGTCACTGGTGGATGTGCGGTTTCCGTTTCGGACCGGCTGTACCGCTTGATGAACTTGTAATGGAAAGTACAATTCAGTTTGAGGACGAGGGAATGATGAACGCATTCCTTGAAGCAGCAGAAGAATTTGAAGATGAAATGAATATATCTGCAGAAAATCTCAAAGTATCAATTATGTGGAAATAAAGCAAAGGGGCTGTAAAAAACATAATCTTCGAAAATTCAATAAAAATAGGCGTTTGAATAGAGTTAAATGCATCAGAAGTCTTAAATTTAAACTTCTGATGCATTTTTTGTTTTATCTTTATAAATTACAATTTATCGTTTCTTTTGGGAATGCACTACGTAGGGGAAAACTGTGTTTTCCTTTGCACAAAGCCAAAGGATACATAAAAGGCGAACGTAGTTCGCCTCTACGATAATATAGATAAATTATAGGGGACCTCTAAAAACCCCTTGCACGAAATTATGTTTGCTCTTTT
>CAZDQE010000063.1:0-12705 GCA_964507395.1 uncultured Eubacteriales bacterium
GTCACCTTACGGTGACAGCTTCTCCTCAAGGAGAAGCCAAATTAACATCTCAACAGATTGTAATATATTGTTTCTTTTGGCAATGCATTACGTAGGGGAAAACTGCGTTTTCCTTTGCACAAAGCCAAAGGATGCATAAAAGGCGAACACAGTTCGCCTCTACGATAATATAGATAAATTACAATTTTTCTGACAGCAAAAAGCCTCCCCTTGTAAATGCAAGGGGAGGTGGATGTGTTAGCATTCGGAGGAGATTTATCGCTTAAAAAATTTCAGAAAGTTTAACAGGTCTGTGTTCTTCTACTGATTTCTTAGCAGCAAGACCGATTTTAACTGACTGCATACCTGCATGGATGCCCACGGCAACTTCCTTATCGTTCTCGATAGCATCAACGAACTGTGCAACCTCGTCTGTGAAAGACTGCATGTATCTTTCAAGGAAGAAGAACAGGGGCTTTTCGCCTGTTACACCGTTTGCATCAGAAACAACTGCAGAAGAAAGTGTGTCGTTAGTTGTTGCAACCATACCTTTTGAGCCGAAAACTTCTGCTCTCTGGTCGTAGCCGTAAGCAGCTCTACGGGAATTGTCGATAACACAAAGTGCACCGTTAGCCATTTTCATTGTGATGATTGCTGTGTCAACGTCACCCTGTTCGCCGATTGCGGGGTCAACGAGAACTGCAGACTGAACATAAACCTCTTCAACATCGCTGTTTACAAGGAATGTTGCCATATCAAAATCATGAATAGTCATGTCAAGGAAGATACCGCCCGAAACCTTGATGTATGCAGGGTTGGGGGGCTCGGGGTCACGGGATGTGATTTTAACAATGTGTGGGTCACCGATTCTGCCGTCGTCAACTGCCTTGCGGATAGCAGCAAAGTTATGGTCGAATCTTCTGTTGAAACCGACCTGGAATTTAAGGTTTTTGCCTTCAAGTGCATCAGCAACAGCCTGAATTTTCTCAATTGAATGGTCAACAGGCTTCTCGCAGAAAACGTGTTTGCCTGCACCTATTGCTTCTACGGAAATAGAAGAATGAGTGTCTGTTGAAGAGCAAACCATAACTGCATCAATTTCAGGGTCTGCAAGAATTTCCTTGTAATCTTTTGTGATTACTTCAACGCCCATGCTTTTAACAAATGCTTCAGTTTCCTCGTTCATGAAGGGGTCTGCAATTGATTTTACAACCGCACCCTTTACATGGTATGTGATTGACTGAAGATGAACTTTACCGATACGGCCTGCGCCGATAATACCAATTTTAATCATTTTACATTTTCCTTTCAAAAATTATATTGTGCCGTCCCATGTGCTGACTTCAAGTGCTTTCTTTTCGTCTTCTGAGAACCAGTGTGTTGTAACAGCCTTTGACTCTGTGTAGAAGCGATAAGCGTCTTTGCCGAGGCAGTGAAGGTCACCGAAGAATGACTGCTTGTGACCTGAGAAGGGGAAGAAGCCAATGGGTACGGGAATACCAACGTTGATACCAACCTGACCGCCGTCTGTGTGGCGTGCAAATTCTCTGCCGTAGAAACCGCTCTGTGTGTAGATAACTGAGCCGTTTGCATAGGGGCTTGCGTTCATAATTTTAAGACCTTCTTCAAAGTCCTTACATCTCTTTATGCAAAGCACAGGTCCGAAAACCTCGTCACTGCCGATTGTCATGTCTTCCGTAACATGGTCGAAGATTGTGGGACCTACAAAGTAGCCGTTTTCATAGCCTTCAACCTTGCAGTTTCTGCCGTCAAGAACAAGTGTTGCGCCTTCTTTTACGCCCTTGTCAATGTCAGCAATAACCTCGTCATAATGCTTCTTGTATGTAATCGGTCCCAGTTTTGATTCTTTATCCCATGAAGGACCAACCTTGATTTTTTCAGCCTGCGCTTTAAGCTCTGCAACGAATTTGTCAGCAATACTGTCAACAACAACACAGCAGGAGAGAGCCATACATCTCTGACCTGCACAGCCGTAGGCTGAATTGATAACGCCTGCAACAGTTCGCTGGAGTGCGCAGTCTTCCATAACAAGTGCATGGTTTTTAGCCTGGCAGAGAGCCTGACAACGCTTGCCGTTTCTTGCTGCTCTCTCATAAATTTTAAGACCTACGGGAGTTGAGCCAACAAAAGTAACACCAACGATATCGGGGTGGTCAAGAAGGGTGTTGATTTCGTTTCTTGAACATGTAACGATGTTGATAACACCGTCGGGAACGCCTGCTTCTTTGTAGATTTTTGCAAACATCATTGCAGTTTTCGGTGTAAGAGAAGCGGCCTTGAGAACCATTGTGTTACCGCATGCAATACATGTGGGAGCCATCCAACCGAAAGGAATCATAGCAGGGAAGTTAACAGGAACGATTCCAAGGAAAACACCCATTGCCTCGCGGTATTTTACTGTATCGTAGCCTGTTGATGCGTCCATAAGACTTTCACCCATCATAAGTGAAGGAACCTGTGTTGCAAGTTCTGTGCCTTCCTTTGCCTTGAGAACATCACCCTCAGCTTCTGCCCATACCTTGCCGTTTTCTTTTGCTACGCACATTGTAAGCTCTTCCATGTTCTGCATAATAAGCTCACGGACTTTGTACATGATCTGTGCTCTCTTGATTGCAGGAGTTGCTCTCCATGCAGGATAAGCAGCTTTAGCAGCGGCAACTGCCTCTAAAACCTCGTCGTTTGTACAGCAGGGAGCCTGACCTGTAACTTCACCTGTGCTGGGATTGTGCAGGTCATACCACACATCTGTTTTTGAGTCTTTGAACTCACCGTTTACAAAATACTGTAATTTTTCCATTTTTTACACTCCTGCTTTTTCGCTGATATATTTTCTTGCTTTTACTGCATATTCAAAGGGATTTGCAATTGCGGGATCCTGTTCAGCCTCAACGAGCATCCAGCCCTCATAATCATTTTCTTCAAGCACTTCAAAGATAGGTGCAAAATCAATCATGCCGTCACCGGGAACTGTGAATGCGCCAAGTCTTACACCCTGAAGGAAGCTGAGATGTTCGTCTTTTACTTTCTTAACAACATCAGGGCGAATGTCTTTAAGGTGAACATGCTTGATTCTCTTTGCATATTTTTTAAGAACTGCCATGTAATCTTCACCGCAGTATGCAAGGTGACCTGAGTCAAAGAGGAGATATACACTGTCTTCATCGCAGAGTTCCATCATCTTGTCAATTTCCTCTGCAGTCTGAACAACTGTGCCCATGTGATGATGATAAACGAGAGTAATGTCATATTCCTTTGCAATTTTTCCGAGCTTTGAGAGACCGTCAGCAAACTTTTTCCACTCATCGTCATTCATGACATATTTCTTCTCAAAAACAGGTGTTTCCATCTGTCCCTGAATACTGTAGCTCTGTTCAGATGCGCCGATTCTTTTTGCACCGCAAGCCTTGAGAAATTCGCAGTTTTCGCGGAAATCCTTTTCAACCTCTTCAAAAGGCTTTGTGAGGATGAAAGATGAGAACCAACGGTTAGCAATCTGAAGTCCTCTGATTTCAAGCTTCGAAGTCAGCTCTTTGGGGCATTTGGGATACTTGTTGCCGATTTCACAGCCCTTGTAGCCTGCGAGTGCCATTTCACTTACGCACTGCTCAAATGTGTTTTCTGCACCTAAGTCAGGCATGTCGTCGTTTGTCCATGCAATGGGAGCGATACCGAGTTTGATTTTTTCACTGTTCATTGATATTTCAATCCTTTCAGAAATAATTTATCTCTTAATATTTTCTTGCTTCATTGAGATGAGTCTGCTTTTCAGCAAGAGCATCCTTGCCTTTTTCTGTACGGGGGATGTCACTGCAACCCACATTCCACCAACCGCCGTAGCCGTCAGTCATCGTTTTGGGAAGAACCTTGATGTCAATGAGCACGGGTTTAGTCTGCTTTAATGAATCCCTGAGAGCTTCTCTCAGCTCATCGGGAGTTTTTGCGGTGTATGTAACATAGCCGTAACCGCGGGCACACATAGCGTAGTCAATGTTCATAAATTCGCCGTATCTGATAGGGTCATCGCCGTTTCTGTAGCGTGATTCAGTGCAGAGTGCTTCAACGCCCTGTCCCATCTGAAGATTGTTGATACAACCGAAGGATGCGTTGTCAAAGAGGAGAACATTGATTTTTTTGCCTTCCTGCAAAGCAGTGAGCATTTCAGAGTGGAGCATGTTGTAGCTGCCGTCACCTGTAAGAGCATAAACTTCTTTGTCGGGTTCAGCCAGCTTTGAGCCGAATGCACCTGCGATTTCGTAACCCATACAGGAGAAGCCGTATTCCATGTTGTAGCTGTAAAGACTGTCTGTAGTCCACATTCTCTGCATACAACCCGGGAGTGAGCCTGCTGCCGCAACAACAATTGCATCATCGGGGATGATTTCTCTTACAATGCCGAGCGCCGTTGTCTGGCAGAGAACACCGCCTGTAGCCTTTGAGAAATCTTCAAGATTGTTTTCTACTCTTACTTTGTTTTCAGGCTCAAAATTGTCTGACGGATATTCTATAGAGCAAAGACGTTTCATCTCATCGTCCCATGCTTTTTTAGCATCAGCAATTTCGGTAGTATATGATGACTTGTAATCACCGAGAGCTTTATCAAGAGCAGTAATGCCTTCTCTTGCATCAGCAAGAACGCTTATACTGTCGAATTTTTTGGCATGGAATTGGCTTGCATTGATTGTGATAACCTTTGCATCAGCATAAATCCACTTTGAAGATGTAGTGAAGTCTGTAAGACGTGAGCCGATTGCAAGCACTGTGTCAGCATCCTTTGCGATTGTGTTTGCCGCACCGTTACCTGTAACACCAATACCGCCGAGATTTAAGGAATGACCGGATTTTGTGGCACTTTTACCTGCCTGAGTTTCAGCGTAAGGGATATTGTGCTTTTCGCAGAAAGAAACAACTTCTTTTCCTGCCATGCTGTATCTTACACCGCCGCCTACGATAACGAGGGGCTTTTTACTCTCTTTAAGAACTTTTACTGCCTCTTCAATTTCGTAAGTGTTTGGGATTGTTCTTGTTATGTAGTGAACTCTTTTTCTGAAGAATTCTTCGGGGTAATCGTAGCTTTCGCCCTCAACATCCTGACACATTGCAATACATACTGCACCTGTGTGAGCAGGGTCAGTGAGTACGCGCATAGCGTTTGTGAGTGCAGACATTACCATTTCGGGTCTTACAATTCTGTCAAAGTAACGTGAAACAGGCTTGAAAGCATCGTTAGTTGTAACAGTAAGGTCCTGAGGCTGTTCCATCTGCTGAAGAACGGGGTCAGGCTGTCTTGTTGCAAATGTGTCACCCATAAAGAGAAGCAGGGGAATGTTGTTTACGGTTGCATTTGCGGCGGCAGTTACCATGTTTGCCGCACCTGGACCGATAGATGACATACAGGGAAGAATTTTAAGTCTGTTGTGCTGCTTTGCGTAGGACATTGCCGCAAGAGCCATACCTTGCTCGTTTCTGCCCTGCATAACCTTGATTGAATGTTCAGCCTGCGAAAGAGCTTCACCCACACCAAGCACACAGCCGTGACCGAAAACAGCATAGAAGCTTTCAACAAACTTGCTTTCTGTCATCTTTCCGTCCTGTTCAATTGTGACGTACTGATTGTCAAGAAACTTAACAATAGCCTCGCCGCATGTAAGTCTGATTGTACTCATTTATTTATCAACCTTTCGATAACTATTTTGTTAACCATTCGTGTTCGGGTGACACAAACCTTGTTGTTTTATACCATGGGTCGCCGTCAAGATGGCGGATCATCCATACGTAATACATGTTATATCCGGGTGCTACAACCTGCTGATGGTCTTCACCGCCATGAATGAAGCAGGCAGATGAATCTACGCTTTTATAAACTTCATCAGCGTTGAAGCATGCACCGAAGCCCTGAGGCTTATCAAATCTGTAATAATAAACTTCAGGCTGAGGGTGATGATGGGGAGGATAGCTGGACCATTTTCCCGGTTTGTTGAAAACCTCGCCCAGAACCATGTTTGAATAAGGTGCATTATCGGGGTCGAACATTGTTGACACAACTCTGTGTCCCGCACCGTCCCACTGACCTTTGCCGAATTCCTGATAAAGACAGTTTTCGGGAGTGTAAAAAACAGGCTCAAACTCTTTGTTGTTATCAGTCTGCTGAATTATTATCTCACTGTCAGCGAGAGCCTCTACAGTGAAAGATGTGTTTTTAGAAGCATGCAGACAATAAGGCTTCATGTCAAAGGGGTCTTTGCGTTTGCCTGTCAGTGTTTTGCCGCCACAGGTAAATTTAATTTCTCCGCCTACAAGAAGAACTGCAGTTTCGTCAGATTCCTCAAGAAAAGAAATTTTTTCTCCTGATTTCAGATATTTCACCTTGATGTTCATTAACATATCGGCATTTTTGCCGTTCATTTCGCAAAGAATTTTTTCGTTATTTTCGTTTAAAACAGGTACTTCAAACATTTTATTTAACCTCTTACAACCATTTCGCCGTATTGAGCCTTTTCGTCAGCTATGAATTTTTCAACTGCTTCAAGTGAAGGCATAGCCTCTGAACAACTGTGGGCAGAAATAAGCATTGAAGCAGACGCTGAACCGTATTCAAGAGCATCAATAATTTCACAACCGTCAAGGAGCGCTCTGATAAATGAAGAAGCGTAACCGTCGCCGCCGCCGAAGCCTTTAAGCATTTTAACGGGGAAAGGCTTGATTGTGTAGCTGTTGCCGTCGTTTGTGTATGCGGTTGAACCGTCTTTGCCGTGCTTGATGACAACGATTTTTGCACCGTATGAGCACCAGAGCTTTGCACTATCTTCATCTGTAGCACAAACGCCCGTTATAGCTTCTGTCAGATCAAATTCTTCTCTTGAACCAAGGATTATATCAGCATTTCTCGCAACCATGGAGTAATATACGGAAATTTCATCCTTGTTTTTCCAGGTGTATGAACGATAGTCAATATCGAAAATAAGGGGAATATTGTTTTTCTTTGCAAGCATCATAGCCTTGAGAGCTGCTTCTCTTGAAGGAGACTGGCAAAGTGCAGTGCCTGAAATGAGAAGAGCTTTTGTTTTGCAGATATATTCTTCATCAACATCATCGGGGTGAAGCATAAGGTCTGCAACACCTTCGCGGTACATAAGAATACTGCTTTCTGTGGGACTTTTGATTTCTGTAAATGTAAGACCAAGATTTTCACCGTTTTTGCAACGTGTGATGTGACTTGTGTCGATACCGTCATTTTTGAAATAATTTATAACATAATCGCCGAACTGATCGTCAGAAACTTTTGCGATAAATCCGACTTTTTTACCGAGTCTTGCCATGCCTACTGCGATGTTTGCAGGAGAGCCGCCAACGTATTTGTTGAAATTACTGCTCTCTGACAAGGGTTTGTTCATATCTGTGGGGTTGAAGTCGATTGCGATTCTTCCGATGGGTATTAAGTCCAACGGACGTGATGAATCAAATTCAATATAAGCCATAATTTTACCTCCATAAAACGAATCTTTGCCGAACAAGTAAAAAAACCTGTTCGGCAGATAAATTATTCGATTGTAACGCCCATTTGCTGACGCTTCTCAGCAAGCTCTTTTGTGATTCTGTCTTTCTTTTCGCCAACAAGGTCGTAGAAGAACATGGGGATTGCACAAAGAAGCATACTTACACCGGGAACGATGGAAACGAGTGAGAACATTGCGAATCTCATACTCGGTTCAAGGTCAAGAGCCGAAATAACAGCCTCGTTTGCGTACATATCTGCGGGATTAAGGTTAATAAGAATGTACATGAGAATAATACCTGTTGTTGCAACGGCGTTACCGAGCTTGTTAACAAAGGACTGGCATGCAGCACCGAGAGCGTTGTCTCTGTGACCTGTTTTCAGTTCCATGTAGTCAAGGCAGTCACCGATCATTGCAGAAGATGTTACGTTGAGTGCACCAAGGGGAATACATGAAATGATAATAAAGGGAATACAAGCGTAAAGAGCGTATCTTGTATCTACAACAATTCCGATTATTGTAGTTGCAACAGATGCTGCAAAACCTAAAAGACATGTGAAAATGATAATTTTCTTGTAGTTGAATTTCTTGTAAAGGAAGGGCATAACAAGCATTGAGCCGAACATACCTACTGCAGCACAAACCATAAGAATTGAGCTGACGGTTGAAATACTGTTCTGAATGAGTTCAGCTTTAACCGAATCAGACATATCAGGTGTAATTTCGGGGCCGACATACAGACCGTATCTTGCAACGTGAACAGATGCTGCCTGAACGAGATATCTGCCGCTTGAAAGAATACCCATAATAACAACAAGCATAAGGGGCTTACATGTAAATACTCTCTTAAGGGTTGAAGGCTCAGACTTGTCACGTCTCGGCTTGTTGGGGATATTTACACGTTCTTTTACATGGAAATAAGAGTTTGCGTACATGATTCCGCCGAGAACGGAAGCGATAATAGCAATGAACAAATATTTGTACTTATCCTGTTCGACTGTTGATGAATCGGGGAACATCTTGGGGATAACAAAGCCTAAGATTGCAAAAATGAGCATGGGGATTGCTGAACCAACACCGTTGACCGTTTTACCGACAGAAATGATTTTACCTCTTTCATCGGGGTTGGGAGTCATGACATTGGGAAGGCTCCAGAAGGGGACGTCTGCTACAGTGTACGTCATACCCCAGAGAACATAAACAATACCGGCGTAAATCATAAGCTGAGTTTTGTTAAAGCCTTCGGGGATATAGAACATAAGGAAAGAAAGAACAGCAATGGGAACAACAGCCCAGAGAATGTAAGGCTTCATCTTGCCCCATTTTGTAGTTGTTCTGTCAACGATCATACCCATCATGGGGTCATTGATTGCGTCCCAGACTCGTGCAAGGAGCATGAGAAGAAGAACAAAAACAAGAGGAAGCTGCATAACGTTTGTGTAGAAGTCAGATATGTATGATGACATGATAGCATAAATCATACCCTGACCTGCACCGCCGATGCAGTACATATAGAACTCTTTTTTGGGGACATAGTTTTTCTTGGTGTCAATTGCTTTTACATTAGTGTCCATTTTTAACCCTCCTTGGGAAAATATGAATTTTTAAATTATCTTACAAAGAAAGTAAGCGCCTGACCGATTTTGAGAGCAACCTCTGAAAGTGCAAGAAGGAATTCCTGAAGTCTGAAATCTGCAATTGATTTGCCTGTGATTTCAGGAAGAAGCGAACCTTGTTTGAGAGCAAGTGCGTGGAAGTAGAGGATTTCTGTTTCATAGTTCCAGGGATCGTTTTCATCAATTGTGATGATTCTGCTGCCTCTGAGCATATCGTTGTTGTAAGAATGGCTTGTGATGCCGGGAGTCATAATAGCGTCAATGCCGTTATATTCAGCGATGAATGAGTTAACATGGTCGTGACCGAATACACAGCCGAGAACGTCGCCGCGTTCTACGAAAGCATCCCACTGACCTTCGTTATCAGGTGAGGGGCAGGGAGGTTCAAGAATGAAGCCGTCCTTAATTCTTGTGAATACGGGAACGAATGAATATGCGTTGCCGTTATTGAAGCTTCTGCCGAGAAGACCGAGGAAAGAGGGGATCTGGGGAAGAATAGCCGCAACGCCTTCCTCAGTGATAATGTGTTCAAAAGCGATTGAGGGAACAAGACCGCCGTTTGCTTCTTCAAGCTTTTTGCTTTCGTTCTTGTACCATTCGATCTGGTCTTCTCTCACGCAGTCGTAAAGTCTGCCTTCTACTTCGTCGATGATCCATTCACCGTTTTCATCCTTGATGTAGTCGCCGCTGTCAAAGAACCAGAGGTTGAAAGCAACCTTTGTACCGTCAGATGAGAGAATGGGAAGGTTGTGAGTTGCAACTCCGTGAAGGGCGGGGTCTGCATCGTAAGCAAGACAGCCTTCATATGACTGATAAACCTTAAGGAGATCATCGTTTGTAAGGTCCGTGCTTTCGTCATCGTGATTGCCGAAAACAAATGAGAATTTCTGACCTCTTTCAACAAGGGGAGCGAAAAGCTGATCGTATGCGCGAAGGTCGTCTGTAACGATGTTGTCGCCGTTAAAAACAACAAGGTCAGGCTTCACCGTGTCGAGAGCTTCGTTTATGTACTGGATTGTGTCATCGTTTACAGGATAATTATCCTGTACGTCTGAAAGAACGAGAATTGTAAATTTTCCGTCTTTGCCGAACTGAAGAGTGTCGCCTGTGGCGGCAGCAGCTTCTTCGGCTGCAAAAGCGGGAATTGAAACTGTCAACAACATGACAGCCGCAAGGATTACTGATAAGAGTTTCTTTTTCATGGTTTGTACCTCCTAAAATATATACAGTAAATTTTAACATATTTTTTATATAATATCAACTGAAAAAACAATAATTTTTAATATTTTTTATAAAACTCCTTCTAGGTTGAAAGGCGGTATAAAATCTTCCTTTGAAGATGAAAGCTCCTGCATGAAACCGTTTTCAAAGCCGAATTCATCAAAAAGGTCAAGGGCTTTTTCGTATTCACGTGAAGTAATTTTTCTGTTTATTTCCTTATATTGCGAAGCTTTTCCCAAAGGTATGTACTGGCTCATAAGGCTGATGATAACATTGTCAGGCAAATTATTTTTTATCCACTGAAAAATTTTTCTCGTCTGTGTAAGATTCAAGGGCAGAACAAGGTGCCTGATTATAACACCCTTCTGCATGATTCCGTTTTCATCAAAAATATTTTCACTCTGCTGACGTACCATTTCTTTAACTGCTTTTGATGTTACTTCAAAGTAATCCCTTGCCTTTGAATATTTCTCGCTTACATCGCTGTCAAAATATTTGATATCAGTAAGATAAATGTCCGCTATATTTTCAAACCTCTTAAGTGTTTCAACGCTTTCGTAGCCTGAACAGTTGTAGACAACGGGTATGCTCGGTCTGTAGATTCTGAGAGCTTCAAGAATCTGCTCGGAATAATGGGTCGGTGTGACAAGGTTTATGTTGTGAGCGCCTTTTTCTTCAAGTTCTCTGAAAATACTGCTAAGCCTTTGTACCGTAATTTCCTTACCGAAACCGCCCGAACTTATTTCACTGTTCTGACAGTAAACGCATTTCAAGGGACAGCCTGAAAAAAACACTGTTCCCGAACCTTTTTCACCGCTGATACAGGGCTCTTCCCAGAAGTGGAGCTCAGCTCTTGCAATTCTGATTTTTTCAGACATTCCGCAGAAGCCTGCTTTTTCACCTCTGTCAATATTGCATTTTCTCGGACACATATTGCAAATCATAAAATTTCGCCTCGTAAAATTGATTTATGGTATTATTATTATAGCATTGATTTTTTAAAAATAATAGAGTATAATAAGAAAAAGTATTTTTCGGAGAGATGACATATGGTTTTGACAATAGACATCGGAAATACAAATATTACGATCGGAGCATTCAAAGGTGATGAGCTTGTTTTTGTTTCACGCCTTGCAACTGATAAAAAAAGAATGGCAGACCAGTACGCCTGTGAGCTGATGAATATTTTTACACTGTATTCTGTAGAAAAGACAGAGTTTTCGGGCAGTATTTTAAGTTCGGTTGTGCCTGAGGTCACTTATCCTGTAGGTGAAGCCGTAAGAAGGCTGACAGGTATTACTCCTCTGGTGGTAGGACCGGGAATCAAAACAGGTCTTAATATTCTTATTGATGACCCGTCGATTCTCGGCGCTGATTTTGTCACGGGCGGTGTTGCGGCACTGAAAAAATATCCTCTCCCGTGTTTTGTTGTGGATCTTGGTACTGCAAGCAAAATCTATGTTATTGACGAAAACGGAAGCTTCCTCGGTTGTACGATTGCCGCAGGTATCAATGTTTCGATGAATGCACTTTCCGCATCGGCATCTCTTCTTCCCAGTATCGGAATAAAGAGAGCAAAAAGCGCTATCGGCAAAAACACCGTTGACAGTATTCTTTCCGGTACACTTGTCGGTACGGCGGCAATGATTGACGGAATGGTTGAAAGATTTTCCGAAGAAATCGGCAAAAAACCGGGTTCGATCGTTGCAACAGGCGGTTTTGCAAGGAGCGTAATTGCCAACTGTAAAACAGAAATTATTTACGATAAATACCTTCTTCTTGAAGGCTTGAAAATAATCTACGATAAAAATACAAAAACAAAATAATATATTTTCGCTGAATTTTGCGCCGTATCCGATTAAATCGGAACGACAGCAAGGAGGAATATATATGAAAAAAAATCAGATGTCAAAACTTGTGAAGTTCGTGCAGCTTGCTGTGTTAACTGCCATAGTTATAGTTATGTCCTTCACACCGCTGGGGTATCTGAAAATAGGACCTCTCTCAATCGCTCTTGTTATAATTCCCGTAGTTACGGGTGCGATAGTCCTCGGACCTGCCGCAGGAGCGTTTATGGGGCTTGTATTCGGAGTTACCAGTTTCGTTCAGTGCTTCGGCATGGATGCCTTCGGCACAACGCTTTGTTCTATCAGTCCGATTTACACATTCATAATGTGTGTTCCTACAAGAGTTCTTGCAGGCTTTTTGTGCGGTCTGATTTTTAAAGGCATGTCAAAGGGTCTTACGGGAAGAAAATCTCAAGGCATTTCTTACCCTGTCGCTGCAGTAAGCGGTCCTGTTTTCAACACTTTGTTTTTTATGTCATCGCTTGTTTTGCTTTTCGGTAAAACCGAATTTATTCAGAATATGATGGC
>CAZDQE010000064.1:0-12612 GCA_964507395.1 uncultured Eubacteriales bacterium
CCAACTGAATACGGCTTTCTTCTCTTGGCTTAGGCTCAGGTTTTTCATCGCCGTGACCAACAGAAATCGCAATATCAAAAACATAATTTTCGGGAATGTTCAGTTTTTTCTTCCATTTCGCACTGTCGGGACCGTTGAAAAGTGCACCAACAGATGCGATTATAACAGAATCAAGTCCGATTCCCTTTGCACAGATTGCAATATTTTCCACCATGATTCCCGAATCCATCTTACTGCCGTTTTCGCTGAAGATCATTGCCATTACGGGAGCGTTGTGGTAAACAGGATTTTTCTCCGCTCTTGTGTAGGCAGGAGTATCATATCCTACAAACTCCTTGAAATCATGATTGATTTCTTGAAGCATCCCTTTGTCAGTAATAAATCTTACATGGCAAGGTTGACCGTTTCTTCCGCTTGGTGCGAGAAGTGCAGCTTTCATCAATGTTTCAAGCTCATCATCGTTCAAGGGAATATCCTTATATTCTCGTATCGTCTGACGGGAGAGAATCGCATCTGTTACTTCGTTTTTAATAATCATTATTCGCCCTTCATTTCAAGAAGTTTTACTTTGCCGTCGTATGAAGCCTGGCTGACTTTGATTGAATCAGTAATAGCAGCCTTGATATCGTCCTCGGTTGCACCCAGCTCAACACTGTACTTTCTGTCGATGAAAAGGTTGATATCCATGATATCTGCAAGTCCGTCAACATCAATACCGCTTTCAATGCCTTTTTCTGCATATTCTTTCTTAACGCCGCCAAGTCCCATTCTCATCATCCAGGGAGCAACACTGATAATAGGTCTGTTTTCACCCATACCTCTTGCTGCATAAACGATTTTGAGGAATTCCTTCCATGTCTGGTTATACATGCTGATAGGCCATGCTTTTGCACCCTTTGATTTTTCAGCAGCACCAACGATAACTTCACCAACCTGACGAACTGTAAGCATTGCAGTACCGCCGCCGGGATACATTGTGAAGGGAAGCTTATCCATTCTCTTAATCTGTTCGATAAGGATAACCCATACAGGCTTTCTGCCGGGCTGTGTACCGAAAATGTAGGGAAGTTCAAGAACTGCTACATCAAAGTTTTCATCTGCATATGAGAACGCAACCTCTTCCTGGTCGATACGGCTTCTGATGTAGGGATGTTTTTCGCAAAGCTTCATATCAGGACGCTGTTTTGCAAGATATGAAAAATATGAACCAAGGATAACTGCTTTTTTCATGCCTACTTCCTTACAGATGGGAAGGATTCTCTTAAGAGGAGCAATGTTGAATTTGTAGTATGCATCATAAACAGGTGCGGGGAATTCAACTCGCTCATCAATGCCTGCTGCGAAAACAAAGCAATCGTAGCCGGTCATCATTTCCTTGAGTTCGTCATCAGTCTTGTCATTAATGTTTGCAAACACAATTTCCATTTCCTCAGGAATAGGTGCTCCCTCGGGAAGAGGCGGAAGTGCTACAGTTTTAACCTGATGACCTTTTTTGATGAACAGCTCCGCTGCAGCTGAACCGAGCAGACCTGTACCGCCAATCATAAATACTTTCATTGACATAACCTCCAGACTTCGTTTGAAAATTAAAAATATTAATATAATTTTAAAACAAATTAAGGGATTAGTCAAGTACTATTTATGACTTTGTCAATAAAGTCAGTGCTTTAAATGAAACTGACATTTTATAATAAGGATAAACATACACTGCAGGGAAGATAAAAACGTAAAGAAGATACCACGGAAAGAAGCTTAATTTGAACATTGCCGTGTCAAAATATTTTTTCTCCATTATTTTTGCACTGAAGGAAATAATCTCTCTCACGCCGCAGGGCTCGTTCTCATAAAAAAGATACGGCACAAGAAAATATTTCTGAGAATAAACAAAAGCAAAAAACAGCCCTGTAAGCAAAAGCATAAAAAAACTGACTGTAAGAGATAAAAGCATAAGCTCGCCTACACCCTCTCTCAGAGAGAAAATAAGATATCCGCCGACAGCCATTGACGGTACGAGAAAAAGAACCGTCGCAAGAAGCTTTCGCAATTGAACATGAAACATAATTTTTATTGCCCCTGATGATTTTTTCACACTGTAATAAGAGAACAGTTTTTTCAGCGACAGCTTGTTTTTCTTTGCATTTTCGTAAAACCAGATATCTCTTCCGTAATTGAAAGGCAGAAGTGCAAGGTAGGAAGCAATTCCGATAAAAGCAAGAAAAACTGCTCTTATGGCAGGCGACGAAAACTGAGAAAATTCAGGCATACGGTAAATCAATTCCCCGATAATGAACGTGTTGTTCAGGAAGATACTCAATAAAACCGTTATAAGCAGTACCAGCGACATTTTCAGATTCTGGTCAAGCATATTTGCTTTTGAAAAGATTTTAATTTTTCCGTTCATGGTTTTCACTCCGTTGATTTTTATACTGAATTATTGGATGTTTTTTACCTTTTTATTCGCAGAAAAGTCATAAAAATTATACATATATATATTGCGTTTTTTCTCCGAAAATGGTACAATACATAGTTGTAGTAAATTTAAATGGAGAAGTTTATGAGAAAGTTGATTTTCACTTGCATTTTTATAATTTTTGCTCTTTTCTGCGGCTTTTGCATGAGCGCGTCAGCCGCATCAGGAACACCCGCCGCTGATAAGATTTTTTCGATTTCAAAAGGCGGAGATACAAGCAAATCCCCACAGTATTCGGCAGAAGCTGTTGAAAGCTGCATTGATCTCGGATTTGATGCACTTTCCGTTGAAACGGGAGAAAACGGAGTTGATATTGATACGCTGGAAAGTATTCTCTCCCTTGCAGACAGCAGAATTTATGTCATTCTCGATTGCAGCGAAGAAGAGCTTGACTCTTTATACGAAACGGTTAAAGAAAGCTCTTCACTTGAAAATGTTTTCTTCCGCTCAAGAAACACTAAAAGCAAAAAGCTTATAGCATGGGCCGAAAGCAAAGACGAAAACATTCAGATTATTCCGTCCTATGACGGCAACGTTATTTTTTCTGCGATTTCTCTATACAATTGCGCAGAAGAAAATTTATATAAGTTCTGTGAATTTTCAAGCAAAAACAGATACAGCGTGATTTTCTCTGAGTTTTTTGCAAACAGATTTGAAAATGCAAAAGCCCTTTCCCCTGTCTTTGACAAAGATTTAAGCGGTCAGAGGAATGACTCTCTCCACGGTTGGGAGAGTGTTTTGGCTCTCGGCTACAGTGCCGTTGAAACAGAAAACGCAAAGGAATTCGCAGACTACATCTCACTTCTTGACGAAAGCTATCTTCATCTTGAAAGAGTTTACAATGAATCTCGGAGTACAGATTTAACCGCATATTCATCAAACAGTACGGCTGAATTTAAAAAGCAGCTCAAAATTGCTGAAGAGATTTTAAATTCGGAAAAGCCTTCAAGTCAGCTCGAAATCAACGAATGTATTGAAAACATAAGTCTTGCCTCCGAGAAATTTGAGTTGTCTGACGGAGATGAAAACGGAACATTTTCCATCACTCCCGTTAAAATTTTCTGGATAGCTTTTGCAATTTTGCTTTTTGTTTCATCGCAGATTTATTTATATAAGAAAACAAAAAAACATTAATTTTTTTGGAGGGATTTTTTATGGCAGAAAGAAAACTTAAACTCAAGCGTGCATCAAGCCCTGAGGAAGTCGGAGTTTCCTCTGCGGCAATAAAAGAGCTTATTGAAGATTTCAAAAAAAACGATGTTGAAGTGCACAGTCTTATGATTCTGCGTCACGGAAAGGTTGCTTTTGAATCATGGGCTTATCCCTTCACTCCCGAAATGCCCCATATCATGTATTCTGTCAGCAAAAGCTTTACATCTGTCGCAATCGGCTTCGCCATTGAAGAGGGGCTTCTCACATTGGAAACAAAGCTTGTTGACATTTTCCCCGAATACAACAAGGAAGATGACGAAAAGCTGCAGAAATTAACTGTTTTCCACCTTCTCACAATGACGGCAGGAAAAATTGTAAGCTACCTTACTGACAGAACAAAGAATCAGTGGATAAGAGATTTCTTTGATGCTCCCTGGGGATTTGCTCCCGGTGAGGGTTGGGAATATATAAGCGAAAACCAGTTCATGCTCTCGGCAATCATAAAAAAGATTACAGGGCAGAGCATGAGGGAATACCTTGCTCCCCGTCTTTTTGCCCCTCTCGGAATCAGAGAGAATCCTTTCTGGGAATGTGACGGAAACGGCGTAGAAGCAGGCGGCTGGGGACTTCACATAACTACGGAAGAGTTGGCTTCTTTCACTCAGTGCCTTCTTGACGGCGGTAAGTTCAAGGGCAGACGCGTTATCCCTGCAAAATGGGTTAAATATGCTACAGGTGCAATCGTTGACAACGACGGTGCGTTCGGCAGCGTTGCTGCAGATGTAACATCAGGCTACGGTGCATGCTTCTGGCAGAACGGTCTTGACAGAGGCTACCGTGCAGACGGAATGTTTTCACAGTTCGGCTTTGTATTTGAAAAAGAAGATGCCTGTATGGTAGTTACTGCCTGTGAAATCGGTGAACAGCTTACACGCGATTGCATTTGGCCTCACTTTGAGGATTTATTTATAAAAGAAGGCTCTAAACCCACAGCCGAAGAAATTCCTGCGCTTGATAATCTTCCCGATTTACCGAAATCAAAAATAAGAAGCAAGTACGAAGAGGTTCTCCGTAACAAAAAAATTACGCTTAAACCCAGTGCTCCTCTTGAAGCCTTGAAATTCCCTCTGAGTATTCTTCCCATGTATACAACCTTCATGTCTGCAGACAAAGCAGGTTATTACAACAACTTCATGTTCGATTTTGAAGAAAATGAATGTATTATGTCGTGGGATGAGGGCGCTTCACACAACTCGATCCGTTGTTCTCTTGAAGGAAAGGTCTCCTTCTCTCCCCTTCATCTAGGCGGAATGGATTTCACTGCAAGCGCCTCTGCTTGCTGGATAAATGACACAAACCTCTTTGTATGGGTAAGACCGCTCGGTGCTATCGGTCAGAGAAGACTTCGCTTTGAATTCAGCGAGGACGGCTCAGTTACACTTTATTCCTCAACCTCTCCCGGTCTTAACAAGGTAGCAGTTGACCTGTCTTCAACATTTACCAAAAATATTAAACTTGCTCTTGCAAAGAACATCATTTCTTCTTCCTTCACTACAATGGCTCCTCCTTTCCTTGAGCCGAAACACAAATGCAGATTAGAAGACAGATAATATGCAAAATTGCTTGACAAATGCATAAAAAAGATGTATATTATACATATTAATTGCATATTTATACCGATTTATGCATAATCAAACGAATTTTTATACACATTATACAAAAAGGGTGACAAAATTGGCAAAAGTTTTTATAGACGGCAAAGCAGGAACAACAGGACTGAGAATTTATGAAAGACTTGAGGGAAGAAACGACCTTGAGCTCATTACTCTCAGCGAAGAAGACAGAAAAAATTATGACAAAAGAAAAGAGGCAATCAACTCTGCTGACATAGTTTTTCTGTGTCTCCCCGACCCTGCTGCGATTGAAGCTGTAGGCATGATTGAAAACGACAAGGTTAAAATCATCGACACTTCAACTGCTCACAGAACGAATGAGGGCTGGACTTACGGTTTTCCCGAGCTTGATGAAGAAAAGCTTGAGAGCCTCAAGACCTCAAAGAGAGTTGCCGTTCCCGGTTGCCACGCAGGCGGATTTATCGCTCTTGTTTACCCTCTCATCAAAAACGGAATTATTCCGTCTGACATTAAAATCGCATGCCACAGTCTTACCGGCTACAGCGGCGGCGGCAAAAAAATGATTGCTGAATACGAGGACGAAAACCGCTCACCTCTTTTTGATGCACCAAGACAGTACGGTCTTACACAGATGCACAAGCATCTTAAGGAAATGAAAGCAATTACGGGGCTCGAAAACAATCCCATCTTCTGCCCTATCGTTTCTGACTTTTACAGCGGCATGGAAATGACAGTCCCGCTTTTCGCAAGCGATTTGTGCGACGGCAAAACTGTGGAAGATATCAAAAATGTTTATTCTTCACTTTATAACAGTGATATAGTCAAATACAAGGAATCAATGGACGAAAACGGTCTGATGAGCGCTAACGCTCTTTCCTTCAAAGACAGAATGGAAATCACCGTCTGCGGCAATGACGAGAGAATTCTTCTCATTGCCCGATACGATAACCTTGGAAAAGGCGCTTCGGGTGCTGCAATTGAATGTATGAATATAATGCTCGGAAACGAACCGACACTCGGATTGGATATATGAAAGGACTGAAAAATATAATGCAGAATATTACAGGCGGTGTTTGTGCCGCAAAAGGATTTAAAGCAAGCGGTGTTCACTGCGGAATCAGGAAAAATAAAACCAAAAGAGATCTTGCTCTTGTTGTAAGTGAAACGAGAGCTTCTGCAGCAGCGGTTTATACTACAAACCTTGTTAAAGGTGCTCCCATTACAGTTACTAAAAACAACATTTCTGACGGCTGCGGACAGGCAATGATATGCAACAGCGGTAACGCAAACACATGCAACGCAAACGGCATCGAAATCGCTGAAGAAATGTGTACACTTCTCGGCGACGCACTTAAAATTGATGCAAAGGATGTAATCGTTGCTTCAACAGGCGTTATCGGTCAGACACTTGATATTACACCTATCAAAAACGGAATCCCCTCTCTTTGTGAAGAATTAGCATATAGCGGCGACAACGCAGCAGAGGCAATTATGACAACTGACACTGTTTCAAAGCAGTCTGCAGTTGAGTTTACTCTCGGCGGTAAAGTTTGCCGACTTGGCGGTATGGCTAAAGGCTCAGGCATGATTCATCCCAACATGGCAACAATGCTTGTTTTCATCACAACTGATGCGGCTATCTCCCCTGAAATGCTGCAGAAAGCTCTCAGTGAAGAGGTTAAAGATTCTTTCAACATGGTCAGCGTTGACGGTGACACATCAACAAATGACATGGTTTCTGTTCTTGCAAACGGCATGGCAGAAAACGATGAAATTACAGAAGAAAATGAGGATTTCCTTACTTTCAGAAAAGCTCTGGCTCAGGTTATGGTTTCTCTCTCACGCATGATTGCAGGTGACGGCGAGGGCGCAACAAAGCTCCTTGAATGCGTTGTATCTTCTGCTCCCTCAAAAGAAATTGCAAAGGTTGTTTCAAAGTCAGTTATCTGCTCTTCACTTCTCAAAGCCGCAATGTTCGGCGCTGATGCCAACTGGGGTCGTGTGCTTTGTGCTATCGGCTACAGCGGTGCAGACGTTGACGTAAACAAAATCGACGTTTCATTCCGCTCTGTCAAGGGACAGGTTGATGTATGCAAAATGGGCGCAGGAATTGATTTTTCAGAGGAAAAAGCAAAAGAAGTTCTTCTTGAAAAGGAAATCGAAATTCTCGTTTCATTAAATGACGGCGAATCTACTGCCACTGCATGGGGTTGCGACCTGACTTACGATTACGTTAAAATCAACGGCGACTACAGAACATAAGAGGTAATAGAGAGATGGATAAAATCACAAATGCTCAGAGAGCTGATATTCTCATTCAGGCTCTCCCCTATATTCAGAAATATAACAACAAAATCATCGTTATCAAATACGGCGGAAACGCTATGATAAACGAAGAACTTAAAGCCGCAGTTATGGGCGACATGGTACTGCTTTCTCTTATCGGCATCAAGGTTGTGCTCGTTCACGGCGGCGGTCCTGAAATCACCGAAATGCTTGGCAAAATCGGTAAAGAATCAAGGTTCTACAACGGACTTCGTGTAACTGACGAAGAAAGTGCTAAAATCGTTCAGATGGTCCTTGCAGGAAAAATCAACAAAAACCTTGTCAATCTCCTGCAGAATATCGGCGGCAAAGCAATCGGTCTTTCAGGCATGGACGGAAATCTTATTGAAGCAAGGCCAATTGACTTTGAAAACTTAGGCTATGTAGGTGAAATTACAAACGTAAACACTCAGCCTATTCTCGATGTACTTGAAAAGGGTTACATTCCCGTTGTTTCAACAGTAGGTTGCGACAAAGAAGGTAACGTATACAACATCAACGCTGACACAGCAGCTGCTGCAATTGCAGGCTCTCTCGGTGCAGAATGTCTGATTTCCATGACCGATATCTGCGGAATCTTGCGTGACAAAGATGACCCCTCAACACTCATTCCTCTTATCAATGTCAGTGAAGCTCCTCAGCTTATGCGTGAGGGAATTATCTCCGGCGGCATGATTCCGAAGATTGAATGTTGCATTGAAGCAATCAGACGCGGTGTTGGTAAAGTTTTCGTTATGGACGGCAGAGTCCCCCACTCAATACTTATAGAAATTCTCACCGATGAAGGTGTCGGTACAATGCTCATATAGGACAGTGAATAAAATGAATCTCAAAGAAAAAGACTCAAAATACATAGCAGGTACTTACGCCCGCTTTCCTCTTGAAATAGTCAGAGGTGAAGGCTCTTACGCTTTCGATGAAGAGGGCAAAAAATACATAGACCTGTCAACAGGTATTGCAGTAAACACTTTCGGCTACTGTGATGAAGTATGGCAGGATGCTATAAAAGAACAGATTGGCACACTTCAGCACACATCAAACCTTTTCTACACAAACCCCTGTGCTGACCTTGCTGAAATGCTCTGCGAGAAGACAGGCATGAAAAAGGTTTTCTTCTCAAACTCAGGTGCCGAGGCAAACGAATGTGCAATCAAAACTGCAAGAAAATATGCTTTTGACAAATACGGCGACTACAGCCACAGCACTATTATCACACTGAAAAACAGTTTTCACGGCAGAACGATCACAACTCTTGCCGCAACAGGACAGGATGTTTTCCATACAACATTCTCACCGTTCACAGAAGGTTTTGTTTACGCTGAGCCTGACAACATCGAAAGCGTTGAAGAACTGGCAAAAAAAGACAACTGCTGTGCAATTATGTTTGAGCTTGTTCAGGGCGAGGGCGGTGTATGTCCCCTTACACAGGAGTTTGTTGACGGAATGCGCGAAATCGCTGAAAAATACGGACTTCTTCTTATCTGCGATGAGGTACAGACAGGCAACGGCAGAACAGGTGAACTTTATTCTTTCATGAATTACGGCTTTATACCCGACATTTTCTCAACTGCTAAAGGTCTTGCAGGCGGCCTTCCCCTTGGTGCTACAGTTATGGGCGAGAAAACAGAGAATACACTCTCCCCTTCTTCCCACGGCTCAACCTTCGGCGGAAACCCTGTTTGCTGTGCAGCGGCTAAGAGTATAATTTCAAGAATTGACGAGAGGCTTCTCAGTGAAGTCAGAGAAAAATCAAAATATATTATCGATACTCTTTCTGAAGCTGAGGGTGTTAAGGGCGTAACAGGTCTCGGTCTGATGCTGGGCGTTGAAACCGAAAAAGAGGCAAAAGAAGTTATTGCCGCTTGCCGTGAAAAGGGGCTCATTGTTATCAGTGCAAAAACAAAAGTACGCCTTTTGCCTGCGCTCAATATTGATTTTGAAACACTTAAAGAAGCAATTGAAATACTTAAAGATTGTTGTAAAGGAGAATAAAAATGAAACATCTTCTCAAACTCATGGACTGGTCAACTGAAGAAATTACAGAGGTCCTCAACCTTGCAGACCAGCTCAAATACGAAAAGAAAAACGGCATCAAGCACCATCATCTTGAGGGCAAAACACTTGGTCTTATCTTCCAGAAATCTTCAACAAGAACAAGAGTTTCTTTTGAAGTCGGCATGTATGACCTTGGCGGTTCTGCACTTTTCCTCAGCTCAAACGATTTGCAGATTGGCCGCGGCGAGCCGATTGAGGACACAGCACGCGTTCTTTCACGCTACCTTGACGGAATTATGATAAGAACTTACGAGCAGGCAGAGGTTGAAAAGCTTGCTGAATACGGCTCAATCCCCATCATCAACGGTCTTACAGACTTCTGCCACCCCTGTCAGGTGCTTGCAGACCTTATGACAATCAGAGAGCATAAGGGCGTTATCAAAGGCCGTAAGCTTTGCTACATCGGTGACGGCAACAACATGGCAAACTCACTTATCGTAGGCGGTATCAAAATGGGCATGAGCGTTGCGATTGCTTGTCCCAAGGATTATCAGCCTGATGCAGAGATTATGAAGTGGGCATCAGAAAACGGCGATTTCCTTTGCACAGAAGACGTAAACGCAGCAGCAAAAGATGCAGACGTGCTTTACACTGACGTCTGGGCTTCAATGGGTCAGGAAGGCGAAGCTGAGGAGAGAAAGAAAATCTTCAAAGGCTATCAGATAAATGATGATGTTATGGCAGTAGCTCACGATGATGCAATGGTTATGCACTGCTTACCTGCTCACAGAGGCGAAGAAATCACTGCAGAAGTGCTTGAAGCACACGCAAGCGAAATCTTTGACGAGGCAGAAAACAGACTCCATGCACAGAAAGCAGTTCTTGTTAAGTGCTTTGAATAATTTAAGTGAAAATGACAGCTCCCCTTGAAAAAAATTTCCAAGGGGAGCATTTTTGTTGTCATTGGTTTATTATATTTTCTTGCGTCGCAGACCCGACATTTTCCTCATATCCTTCGCATGCGTGCACGGAAGACAAGACATAGAGGGACGGTTCGTTTGTGTTAAGTTTGTGACACGGCGGAACCGTCCCATTGTGTTCTAGTGTAAGTAATATTTGTATCGTTGTCGCCGAGGTTAGACGGCTTCTTTTTTCGAGAAACCGCCTAACCCAATTTTAAATTTCAACTGCCAATCACAGAACCATCCTCTAATTTGTCTTGATTGCTTTTAATAAATCCCAGCTAACAAATTACGTTCAGAATCGTATAAAGTCATACCCTCCATTCCAACTTTCTCAGGCATATTTGTGTCAACTCTAATCCAAGATATGTTCAAATAATAAACCGCTTTGGTTGTTTCTAACTTGATTATCCAACCCTCAGAACTTAAATATTCATCATAGTCTTTTTTAAAACTATCATATGTTCCAATATCCCAATCGCCTTTAACAATTTCACCTTCTATGAAAGCCAATACTTCTTGAACCTTCAAAGATACATCATCACCATCTGATTTGCTCTTTGTATATTCAGATAGCATATTTTCTATCGCTTCGGCATCTCTTTCTTTCACTGCTTCTACTATATTTCTTGTCACTGTAGCACGACCAGGATACATCATCCCTTGATATGAGCCTTGTAGCGATACGCTATTAGGAAAAATCATCATTAGAAATGATATAATATATAAGAATACCTTTTTCATAGTCTCGTCTCCTATCAATATTGAATTTCATGACACAGAGGGACGGTTCTTTTGTGTTAAATTTTATAACACGGCGGAACCGTCCCACTGTGTTCCCGGCGGAACCGTCCCATTGTGTTCCGCTACTGTTCCTTGATTGATTTACTGATTAGCTGTTGATTGTTCCCTTACTGCCACTAAACTCTCCTTTAATGGCACTTGTGAGACAATATACAATTGTGACAAATCTGTAGTGTATGGGTACACAGTAATTTGCCCCAAACCCACTTCATCTGAATTTTCAGTATCAACTACATACCAAGAAGCATATACCTCATATTTTTTTTCTGTAGTCACAAATTCTATCCTTAAACTACGCGAACATTTACCTTTACCATTATTAATGTAATCGCTGCTGCTACATCCCTGATAATCACCATGCAAAATTTCCCCTTCGAATAAATTGAGAAAATTTTCAATATTCTCGGTTGTTACCTCACCTGTACTTTTAGCTACTTCAGAATACATATCGATTATAGCTTTAACATCACCATCTACAATTGCATCAATAATATCTTCGGCAACTTGCATTTCTCCGGGAAACATTAACTGCTGATATGTTATCAATAAATTGCCTGAATCAGGAAAAAGGGTAAGAAGAAAAGCGACGATACTTATAATAATATTTTTAATCATAATACATTCTCCTCGAAATTAATATTCAACCGTAAACTGATACTCGTTTTAGACACAGAGGGACGGTTCGTTTGTGTTAAGTTTGTGACACGGCGAAACCGTTCTCTGTGTTTTCCTAATATGCTTCAGCTAATAAATTGTCATTTAAATCTGACAAAGACATACTACTCAAACCAACATTCTCAGGATTTTGGCTATCAACAATTATCCAATTCACATACAAAACATATGTTTTTTCAGTTGTCTCAAATTTTATTTTCCATGTTCTATTGCTTTTTTTTACACCATAATTACTATAGTCACTTCCGTCTCCATTACCATACAAAGAAGCATTTACGATTTCACCTTCAACTGTGTCAATAAGATTTTTAATCTCTACCGATAAATCATCAGAGCGCTTTTTGCTACTTTCTGATAACATTTCCTCAATTGCCTTGACATCTTTATGTTTAACGGCTTCTATTACAGAATCAACAATAACATCTCTTCCAGGAAAAGTTAATTGCTGATATGTGCCTTGTAAATTTCCGCTCCATGGAAATATAGTCAAAAGAGCTGTTACAATGGTTAAAATAATGCTATTTATCGTTTTCATAAACGTTCCTCCTTAATTTTGATTTTAAAACTGATTGAGTTTTTCAGCCTCATAATATAA
>CAZDQE010000065.1:0-12589 GCA_964507395.1 uncultured Eubacteriales bacterium
AAGCAGACGGCAAAAGCACAGGTGAGCCCGATGAGGTTGCTCTTATTAACTATGCCGCAGCTCTCGGCCTTAAGAAAGCAGACCTTGTTGCTGCTAACCCAAGAGCAGGCGAAGTTCCTTTCGATTCAGGCAGAAAGATGATGTCCACCGTTCACAGCGTTAACGGCAAATTCGTTCAGTACACAAAGGGTGCACCTGATGAAATTCTCAAAAAGTGCACAAAGGCCCTTGTAAACGGCGAAATTGTTGATATGACAGATGCTATTCTTGCTAAGGCCGCAGAGGAAAACACAAGAATGGGTAACAAGGCTCTTCGTGTTTTTGCTGTTGCTTTCAAGGAATATGATAACGCTCCCGAAACTTATGATTCTGCATCTCTTGAGTATGATATGATTTTTATCGGACTTACAGGTATGATTGACCCTGTTCGTCCCGAAGTTAAGGATGCAATTATTGAATGCCGTGGCGCAGGTATTACGCCTATCATGATTACAGGTGACCATATCAACACAGCAAAGGCTATTGCAAGAGAGCTTGGTATTCTTACTGATGATTCTCAGGCAATGATGGGCTCTGAAATTGATAAATATTCTGATGAAGAGTTTGAGAAAATCGTTGAGAATGTTTTTGTTTATGCACGTGTTCAGCCTGAGCACAAAACAAGGATCGTCAATGCGTGGAAGAAGAAGGGCTACGTAACTGCCATGACAGGTGACGGCGTTAACGATGCACCTTCCATCAAGAGTGCTGATATCGGTGTCGGTATGGGTATTACAGGTACTGACGTTACAAAGAACGTTGCTGACATGGTTCTTACAGACGATAACTTCGCAACGATTGTTGCCGCAGTCGGTGAAGGCAGAAGAATTTATGATAACATCCGTAAGGCAATTCAATTCCTTCTCGGTTCAAACCTTTCAGAAGTTATTTCAATTTTCTTTGCTACTATTATGAACTTTACTATTCTTAAAGCTCCGCATCTTCTCTTTATTAATCTTGTTACTGACAGTATTCCTGCTCTTGCACTTGGTCTTGAAAAGCCGGAAGCGGATATTATGAGAAGAAAGCCGAGAAGCAAAAATGACGGTATTTTTGCAAACGGTCTTGGTATAGACTGTGCATATCAGGGCGTTCTTGTGAGCATTCTTACTATTGCTGCTTTCTATATCGGAGAATTTCTTGAAACAGGTCACTGGCAGTTCTTCAATGTTCCCGAGACAGGTACCGGAATGACCATGGCATTCTTCACGATGGCTATGTGTGAAATTTTCCATTCATTCAACATGCGTTCGCAGAGAGGCTCTGCTGTAGGCATGGTTGTTAAAGGTCATCATAATGTGGCTCTTTACGGAGCAATGGTTGGTTCTTTCCTTCTTACAACTGCAGTTGTTGAGATTGACTTCCTTTCAAACATCTTCAGCTTTGCTCATCTTGACCTTAAAGCATACCTTGTTTCTCTCGGACTTGCATTCCTTGTAATTCCTGTAGTTGAAATAGTAAAAGCGATTCAGAGAAAAGCCACAAAGAGTAAATAATTAACTTGACTCAGGTCAGCCGAAGTAATTCGGCTGATTTTTTTTGTTGACATATCAACTGAAAGTTGATAAAATATTACTCATCAACCAACATTGGAAAAGGAACAAATTTATGGAAAAGTTGAATATTGGTGAAGTAATTAAAAAACATCGTGAAATGCATGAAATAACGCAAAGTGAGCTTGGGAAAATGCTTTCTGTTTCAAACAGAGCTGTTTCAAAGTGGGAAAACGGTGAATCATATCCGAGTATTGAGCTTTTAAACCCACTTTCTGTAATTTTAAATGTCAGTATCAAAGAGCTTTTAGGAGAAAAAACTGATTTTAAACAGAAAAGCTTCAGCTTTGAGCCTTGCAGAAAGATGTTGTCACTAAAAAAACTTTATACTATCGCAAGAGGTCCTTCAAGTTCTCATACAATAGGACCAGAAAGAGCATCACAGCTTTTCAAAAAGCGAAACAATGGTGCTGACAAATTCAAAGTTATCCTTTACGGCTCTCTCGGAAAATTCGGCAGAGTTTTCAGCGTTGACAGTCTTATAAGAAATGTTTTTCTTCCTGTCAGCACAGAGGTAGTTTTTGACCTTGATACGGAAAATCTGCCCCATCCCAATACCATGAAGTTTATCGCAATGAAAAACGGTGAGGTAACTGACGAAAAGTATATCATCAGCGTTGGCGGAGGTTCGGTTGAAGTTTACGGCGAGGATGCGTCGGACTGTCAATTGGTTTATCCTCACAGTACCTTCTCGGAAATTTCAGCGTATTGCCGCGAAAACGGAATTAAGCTTTGGGAGTATGTTGAAGAAGTTGAGGGAAAAGAAATCTGGGATTATCTCGGTAATATCTGGAGGGTTATGAAAAAATCCGTGAAAGACGGTCTTGAAACAACCGGAGTGCTTTTAGGCGGACTCAACGTTCAAAGAAAAGCAAAATATCTTTTCAGACAGCATTATATTGATGAAGGGCATCAGACAAGAGAAAACAGACTTGTCTGTTCTTACGCTTTTGCGGTCAGCGAACAAAACTCAGCTTTTGCGGAAATTGTCACAGCGCCTACTTCTTGTTCATCAGGAGTCATGCCTGCCGTACTTAAATATGTCAGTGAAAAAAATAATATATCAGATGAAGATATCCTTCATGCAATTGCAACGGCAGGTGTTATCGGGAATCTCATAAAAACGAACGCATCAATCAGCGGTGCGGTCTGCGGTTGTCAGGCAGAAATAGGAACGGCTTGTGCAATGGCTTCAGCGGCTCTTGCGGAGCTTTACGGCTTAAGTATAGAACAAATCGAGTATGCTGCGGAAATCGCTGTAGAGCACCTTTTAGGGCTGACTTGCGACCCTATCCGCGGACTTGTTCAGATTCCGTGTATTGAGCGGAATGCTGTTGCTGCTATGAGAGCGATAAACGCTGTCAATCTTGCCAACTTTCTCAGTGATACGCGAAAAATTTCACTTGATCTCGTTATCAAAACGATGTATGAAACCGGCAGAGACATTTCGAAAACATACAAAGAGACGTCAGAGGGCGGACTCGCTAAGCTTTATGACTAAAAAATTGCCACCTGAAAAGAAATTTTCTTTTCAGGTGGTTTAAAACTATTATTTGTTTTGCAGAAATTTTTTCAGTTGTGTAAATGTTTCATCGCTTATATCATGCTCAATTTTACAGGCATCCTTGTATGCTATATCACGTTCAACACCGATTTTAATTAAAGCCTTTGCGATTACCACATGTTTTTCATAAATCTTGTTAGCGATTTCAAGACCTTTTTCCGTCAGTCCGAGATAACCTTTTTCATTTACTGTAACATATCCGTTTTCGCGAAGCTGTTTGAGCATAACACTGACAGTAGGCTTAGAAAAACCGAGTGCATTTGTTACGTCAATGGCTCTCGTTTCATTATTATTCTGATTATTGAGCATAAGTATTGTTTCAAGATAGTTTTCGCCGGATTCAAGAACTTTCAAATCAATTCATCCTTAAGTTTTATTTTTATCATAATAACATAATTTTAAAAGTAAATCAAGTGATTTTATAATTCTACACTCCAGATGTATTCTGTGCTGACTATCTGTGAAGCAAAGAGTTTTTTACAACCTGATTCATAAAGTACGAGAAGCTTGCCGTTATAGTAGTCAACACCTTCCGAACGGGGGAGAGCTTTGAGTGAAGAAATCATTTTTGCAGAGTCAAGGAACCAGAGCTTAACTTCCTCTTCGGAAATTGTTACTGTGCCGTCATGGGGCATTTCAAGAACGTTTTTATATGTGTTGAGTTCAGATTTAGTAATTTCACCTGAAATACTCGTTACAAATCTGCCATCGGGAAGCTGTGCAAAGCCCTGACACATACTTTCCGTTTCAAGAATATAATCGGGAACAACAATCTCCTTAGATGTACCGTCATAGCTGAAGCCTTGCGGATTTCCGCTTTCGAGAATATATCCGCAAGTCCATGCGTTCATATTTTCGCCGGCAGGTGAGGTAAGATGATGTGAATCCTCAGTTACATAAGTGTTGCCGGTTTTATGATATTCACCGACCCAGAGAATTCCGTTTGAACAGTTTATATATGAAGCTCTTGTACCTGAATTGAATTTGTCGACAAACTGAACAGAATCCCCGTTTTTTGCATCTTTAAGTATATCAAGAGGAAGTCTTCTTGCATATTTTCCTGAAACAACCCAGGCATTTCCCTCAAAAGCTGCAATGCCGCCGCAGTGACCTGTGTATTCTTCTCCGTCAGTTTCTGCAAGACTTACAAATTTTTCACATTCACCGCTGACAGGGTTGATTACATAAATTCTTGATGCACCGCCGTCATTCATATAACCGCATACGAGAACTTTGTCAAGATAGTCACTGTATGCGAGACCCTGAGGTACAAATTCAGTTTCAAGATCGGGGATTTTGCTGAATTTTTCAGAAACCTCGTTGTAGTCAGAAAAACTGATTTTTTCAATAAGACCTTCGTCACTTGTAACAAATTTTACTATATTTGTCGGTAAAAGTGAAATTGCGGTGAAAATTGAGACAATGATTGATGTGATTTTTGAAAAAAATGCTGACATTTTAAACACACTCCTATTTAAATAAATTTATTAGTCTGAATACCTGATATGCAGTTTCAGAAAGATTTTCGGCAGCAATACTTTTATCCAGTGCATCATCGGCGGATATAATTTTCCGCAAAATCGGGAAATATGCGTCAATACCGTTTTCATTGCATCTCTCTGCACCGTCACCGATTATTCCTGAAAAAGCAATGACTTTTTTATCATATCTTTTTGCGATTTTTGAAACGCCGTGAGGAGCTTTGCCCATAACTGTCTGCGAATCAAGTTTTCCTTCACCGGTGATAACAATATCTGCGTTTTTTATGTATTCTTCAAGACCGATTTCATTTATAACAATGTCGATACCTGATTGAAGTTCTGCGTTGAGAAAGGTGTTAAAAGCAAAACCCAAACCGCCTGCAGCCCCTGCACCGGGAAAGTCGATTTCTGCACGCTTGGAAACCGCTGAAGAAACAGCAGCATAGTTTCTGAGACTTGCGTCCATTCTCTCTGCCATGTCTTCTGTTGCGCCCTTCTGCGGTGCGAAAACTGCACTGCAGCCGTTTTTTCCGCAAAGCGGATTTGTAACATCGCAGGCAACTCGGAAATTACATTCAGAAAGCTGAGGTAATGAATTGTTTGTTCTTATTATTCTGAGCTTTTCAAGACCTTTAGCTGTAGGAATAATTGTTTTTTCATTTTCGTCAAGAAATTCAAAACCTAAGGCAGAAAGCATTCCGATACCGCCGTCGTTTGTTGCACTGCCGCCGATACCGATGATAAAATTTCTGCAGCCCTTACTTATGGCATCGCCTATCATCTCACCAACGCCGCAGGTCGTAGTTTCAAGAGGATTCCGTAAATCCTTCGGAACAAGAGTTAAACCTGCAGCTTTCGACATTTCGATAACCGCTGTGTTGTTGTTTACTATTGCGTATTCGCTTCTGACTGGCTCAAACAAGGGTCCTGTAACGGTAAGTGATATCATTTCACCCTTTAACGCAGAAAACAACGCTTCTGTTGTGCCTTCGCCGCCGTCTGCTAAAGGAAACACGCTGATATCGGCATTTGATGATGCTTTCAGAATACCGTGCTTAACTGCGTTTCCGGCTTCAAGCGATGAAAGGCTTCCCTTGAAAGAATCTATGGCCACGACAATGTTCATGTAAATCACCACCGTATTAATAATACCATACTTTTTGATTCCTTTCAAGTAATGGTAAAATTTTGCATTTTTTTAAAATTTATGGTAATATGTAAAAGGTGATATAAATGAAATTGTTGATTGATGCAGATGCTTGTCCTGTTGTGGATATTGCTCTGAAATGTGCAAGTGAAAAGGGGAGCGAGGAGTGTGTTCTTCTCTGCGATACTTCCCATCTGATTGAAAGAGAGAACGCGAGAACAATAGTCGTTTCCAAAGGAGCAGACAGTGCTGATTTTGCACTTGTAAATCTTGTAAAAGCCGGGGATATAGTCGTTACGCAGGACTATGGTCTTGCTGCCATGTGTTTGGCTAAAAAAGCCCATGTTCTCAATCAGAACGGTCTTATTTTTAACGAGTACAATATCGGTTCGCTTCTTGAACAAAGGCATTTATCAAAGAAAATCCGAATGTCGGGAGGAAGAACAAAAGGACCGTCAAAGAGAACGAAAGAACAGGACGAAGATTTTCTTGTTTCACTGAACAAAATATTTGACAGTATAAAAAATACTCTCTGATTTTCTCAGAGAGTATAGTTTTTTGTCAAGCTCAGACTTCGGGGATTTCAATTTCGATTTCGTGACCGAGGTTTGCTGATTTGCAGATACCGTCAATAATTGCCTGATTGTAGAGAATCTGGCTTGTGGGAACAGGTGCAGGACTGCCTGTCTTGACAGCATCAAGGAAAGAGCGGATTTTCTTATAGAAGTTGCCTTCGCCGTCATTTTTCTTTTCAGGGATTTCTGTGCAGACTTCGCTTGAGCCGATGTTGCGATAAATCTTGAGCGGACCGCCGATTGAGCCGTTCCAGCATTCTGTTGAGGGAATTCTGAGACCTGCTTTTTTACCGAGAATAAGAGCATCACCGCATGTGTCCATATTCATAGCCCATGAAATACGGAAGTCGAGAATAATTCCGCCTTCAAGACGAACGAAACCTGCTGCGAAGTCGTCAACACCGAATACATCTTTATGTTCATAATCATCAGCCTTTCCGAAGAAATCTGACTTATAACCTGTAACTGTGAGAGGCTTGGGATAACCGATAGCGTTAAGAAGCATGTCGAGTGAATAGCAACCGATATCACCCAGAGCACCGATACCTGCTGTTTCTTCTTCAATGAATGAAGTACCGAAAGGAGTGGGGATACCGCGTCTTCTGCCGCCGCCTGTCTGGATGTAGTATACTTCGCCAAGCTCACCTGATTCAACGATTTCCTTAATCATTTTCATGTTTTCATCGAATCTGGGCTGGAAACCGACAGAAACAATTTTGCCGCTCTTCTTTTCAGCCTTACAGATTTCAACAGCTTCTTCAGTTGTAACGCACATGGGCTTTTCAAGAAGTACGTTAACGCCTTTTTCAAGAGCATAAATTGTACATTCGGCATGTGTTGCATTGTAAGTACAAACACTTACTGCATCAAGCTCTTCATTGTCAAGGAGCTCTTTGTGTGAGAGGTAAGTTCTTGCACCTTTTACGCCCCATTTTTCAAGGAACGCATCAGCTTTTCCCGGGATAAGGTCTGCAGCACCGACAAACTCGATATCGGGCATCTTAAGATATTCTTCCATGTGAGCATCGGCAATCCAGCCTGTACCGATGATACCAACTTTAAGCTTTTTGCTTGTGTCGATTTCATTTTTTTCGTGCTTTACCTTGAATTCATCAAGAATGTTTACTTTTTCTTCAGTTGCCATTTTTATGTACCTCGCTTTTTAATAAGGATTTTGTTTATATACCAAAATTATCTTTAAGATAATTACGGCTCATTTCAGCACTTTCAAGTGGTGTTTTGCCCATTGTAGCTTCGTCCTGCTCAACAACGACCCATTCAGCACCGGCTTTTTCGCTTGCTTCGAGAATTGCAGCGAAATCCTGACAGCCGTAGCCGACAGGTCTGAAAGCGAAACCTTCTTCGCTGTTGTCTGAAGTTTCTTCATCATCAATGCCTATAAGCTTATAGAGTGAGCCTTTTTGTTCACCATTCATAACAAAGTCTTTGAGATGTACAACCGGACTTCTGCCTGAGTATTTAAGAATATATTCAGCGGGATTTTCACCGCCTACATTTACCCAGCAGGTATCAAGCTCAGTTTTGAAAATATCAGCGTCAACTGATGCGTAAAGCACGTCAAGACCGTACTCATCACCGATTTTTACAAATTCAAAATCATGATTGTGATAGAGAAGTGTCATGCCGAGCTCTTTTGCCTTTGCACCGATTACTTTAATGTTTTCGATAAGCTCGTCAAATTTTTCTGCACCGGGACGGTATTCCTCTGTCATATAAGGAATAACAACGAACTTACATCCGATTTTTGCATAATCAGAGAGAACCTTTTCGGCATCTTCAACCATATCAGCGTATGGTACATGTGCAGAAATAGGAGTAAGAGCATATTTTTCTGCAAGAGCCTTTACTTCCTCTGCGCTTTTTTCAAAAAGACCTGCAAACTCGATGCCGTCATAACCGAGCTTTTTAACTTTCTTCAATGTGCCTTCAAAATCTTCAGCCATGTCATCTCTGACTGAATAGAGCTGGAGGGCTACAGGGAATTTTTTCATTAAAATCACTACTTTCTGTGCTTTTTATCAATGATATCACATTACATCGTGGATTTCAATGTTTTTTAAAGTATTTATATCGCTTTTTCATCAATAGTGTCGGTTTTAAGCTTTGACAGGACAAAATGTTGTTCAAGATAAAGGCTGTGATATCCTGAAAGCATATAGCAGAGTGCACAGGAAATAAGGAAGTAAACTATGCTATCACCGCCGAAAAGCTCAACGCTCATAATTATTGAAGTTATGGGACAATTTGTGACACCGCAGAAAAGAGAAATAAGTCCGATTCCTGCGCCGAAAGAGGGAGAAAGTTTCAAAAGTTTTCCCGTAACATTGCCAAAAGTTGCACCGGTAAAGAAAACTGGCACAATTTCACCGCCTCTGTATCCTGCACCGAGTGTGAGAGCTGTGAAAATAAGTTTTAAAACAAATGCACTGTATCCTGAGTTATCGGTAAATGCTTTTTTTACTATTTCCATTCCTGCTCCGTTATAATCCTGAGAACCGACAACGAGAGTAAGAATTACTATAATTATACCTGCGACAGTAATTCGTAAATAACAGTTCGGAAAGAGTTTTTCATATAATTTGTGCGTTTTGTGCATTACAGTGCAGAAAATCACGCTGAGAAGAGCGCAAAGAACAGATAAAATGCAAACCTTAAAAATCGAAACAGCCGTTATTTCAGGCATGCCTGTAAATTCAAATCTTGTGGGAGAAATCAGGCATAGCTCTGCAAGCTTTGTTCCGACTATCGCCGAGATAGCACAGGGTACTATTGCAGACAGGTGAATCATTCCTACGTTTGCAATCTCCATAGCAAACACTGTTGCAGTAACGGGTGTACCGAAAATTGATGCAAAAACTGCACTCATACCGCACATGATTATAGTTTTTCTGTCTTTTTCGTCAAGCCTGAACAGTTTGGCAAATGCTGATGAAATTGAACCTCCGATTTGAAGCGCAGCGCCTTCCTTGCCTGCAGAACCACCGAAAAGGTGAGTGATTGTACTTGTAATAAAAATAAGCGGTGCTGACATAACAGAAAGATTTTTTCCGCCTCTCACAGCATCAATGACAGCGTTTGTACCTTTGTCATTATCCATTTTACATATATGATATAAGAATACTATGACCGGGCCGGAGACGGGAAGCAGGTAAATAAGCCAAGAGTGTTTGTGTCTGATATCATTCGCAAAGTGAATTGCATAGTAAAAGCCAACACCGACCATACCTGCGAAAAGGCCTATGAAAACTGAAATGAGCAGCCATTTCATCAGAGTAACGGGGTTTCTGAAGATTTCTTTTAAGTTTACATGTTTTTTCATTATTTCAGACGTTCGTCTTTCATCTCCTTATCGGCAAATTATAGTTTATCTTAAAATTATTGTCAAGATATGTTGTGTTGACACAGTAAATAAAAAATGTTACAATTATCTGTAATATGTTGTGAGGGATTGTTGTTATGAAAAAAATTTTATTTCTGGCACATGGTTTTACAGGTCTTTATTATTATAGAAGAGAGTTAATGCAGAGACTGATTTCCGAAGGAAATGAGGTTTACCTGGCCATTTCTGAAAGTGAAGACAACAAGATTTTTGAAGAAATGGGCTGCAAAATTATTCCGACTGCTGTTGACAGAAGAGGTATGAATCCTGTTAAGGATTTGAAGCTTATTTTTTCATACATCAGGACGCTTAAAAAATTAAAGCCTGATGCAGTGCTTACTTACACAATCAAAGCGAATGTTTACGGCAGTCTTGCGTGCGGAATTACTAAAAACAAATGTATTTCCAATGTTACAGGTCTGGGAACTGCTATTGCAAACGGCGGTCTTCTCAGCAGGCTTACAATGCTTCTTTATAAAATCGGTCTGAGAAAAAATCATCATACCTTTTTCCAAAATCAGCCTAATTATGACCTTTTCAGAAAAGCAGGAATCATCAATGAAAACAACAGTTCCATTATTCCAGGTTCAGGTGTTAACCTTGAGTATCACAAAATGGAAGAATATCCTGCAGACGGTACACCTATCAGACTTGCTTTTGTGGGAAGGGTTATGCGCGATAAAGGTGTATTTGAACTGTTTGAAGCAGCGAAAATTATCAAAGAAAAATATCCCGACGTGATTTTTGACGTTATAGGACCTCTTGAAGAAGATGTTGACCCGGAACTTATTAGAGAACTTGACGAAAAGGGTATTATCAAATATCATGGCTCACAGAATGACATTCATCCTTATGTCGCTCAGGGTTGGGCTAATATTCTTCCTTCATACCATGAAGGAATTGCTAATGTTCTGCTAGAAGGTTCTGCCTGCGGACGTCCGGTTCTTGCAACGCGTGTTACAGGCTGTAAGGAAACATATATCGACGGGGTGACAGGTATAGGCTTTGATGTTAAGAATTCCGAAGACCTTGCCCGTGCAGTTGAAAAATTTATTAATATGCCTTATGAGGATAAGGTTGAAATGGGTAGAAAAGGCAGAAAGTTTGTTGAAGACAATTATGACAGAAATATTGTAATAGAAGCCTATTACGATAAGATTTTTGACAGAGAGAAAACTAAAGAACCTGCGTTGAAATAATTCTATTGAAATTGCAGCAGATTGGAGGGAGATATATTTGAAAAACAGAAAAACCTCTTTCGGGAATCGTTTTGAAACTGTAAAAAATGTCGGATATGCAATCAAAACAATTTCGAAAGCATCTCCCATGGCAATTCCGATGATGATACTCACGCAGACTGCGTATTGGTTTTTTGCCAATTTCATTCAGCAGATACTGTTTCTTCGTGTTTTACTGGGACTTATTGAAGCAAAAAGCTCATACAAGGAATATATGATTATGGTGGGCATTTTTGTTCTTTCGGGTATTATTGCGAAAGCACTTGAGATGTTAAGTGATTACTATATTACATTATGCAACAGAAAAATTTATCACTCTATTAACAAAAAGATTTTCCGACAGGCGGGAAAGGTTGATATTGAGTGCTATGAGAATCCGCAGTTTTATGATGTTTATACACGTGCAACGGAAATTATAACAAACAAAAGATACGTAGACTTCTGTTTTTATGTGGCACGCTTTACGTCAAGCGTAATTACAGGAATTTTTCTGATTATTTATATTGTGTCAATTGACCCTAAGCTTTTACTTATCATGTCAATGCTGATACTTGTATTTTTCATTCTGGGATATAAGAATAAGCTTGAAATAAAAAAAGACAAAGAAATGACTCCTAACCGCAGAGAAAAGTCTTACGTTCAGCGTACTGTATTTTTGCGCGATTTTTCAAAAGATATGCGCACCTCTGAAATTTTCAGCGTCATGTATCAAAAAATGAAAAGGGCAGTTGAAAGTAACAGGGAAATTATTAGGAAGTACGGCATAAGAGTAGCAATAGCGGACTTTGTTGTAAGCGCTTTAAGCGAATCTTTTCCTATTGCGGCAACTTATCTCTATACATGCTACAGATTTGTTATTAAGAGGGATTTACCTGTTTCCGATTTTTCCGTTGTTATGACGGCAGTAAGTAACCTTAATTCAGTTATAAACGAATGTATTTCATGCGCATCTCAGTTACAGAAAATTTCATTGTACTTCGGATATCTCAAAGAATTCTTTGACTTTGAGCCCGTTGTTACAGGCGGTGAAAAGACAGCGGAAGAATTTAAATCTATTGAATTCAGAAATGTTTCTTTTAAATATCCTGCTGCCGATAAATTTTCACTTGTGAACGTATCACTGAAAATCTGCAAAGAAGACAGGGTAGCGATTGTCGGTCACAACGGTGCAGGCAAAACGACTTTTGTGAAGCTGCTTTTGCGTTTCTATGATCCGACTGAAGGGGAAATTCTTTATAATGGCATTAATGTGCTTGAATACGATATAAATTCGCTGAGAAAACGCCTTGCGACTGTTTTTCAGAATTATAAAGTATATGCACTGTCTGTTAATGAAAATGTCCTTTGTCGCGAAACCGAAAATGAGGACGATGCTTATCTTTCAAAGTTATCACTCAAAAAGAGCGGTGTTTATGACAAAATATCACGGTTACCGATGAAAGGCGAAACTGTAATTACAAGAGAATTTGACGACAAAGGAACAGGTCTTTCAGGCGGTGAACAGCAAAAAATTGCTGCAGCGAGAATGTTTGCGAAAGACTACAATCTTGCCATACTTGATGAGCCGTCTTCTGCACTTGATCCGATAGCTG
>CAZDQE010000066.1:0-12207 GCA_964507395.1 uncultured Eubacteriales bacterium
CCTGGCCACGGAACTTTGTGTGAGGCTGGATTGAGCCGGGCTTTGCAAGAACCTGACCACGTTCGATTTCTGTTCTCTGGATACCACGAAGGAGAGCACCGATGTTGTCACCTGCTTCTGCATAATCGAGGAGCTTGTGGAACATTTCAACACCTGTACAAACTGTCTTTCTTCTTTCTTCTGAAAGACCAACGATTTCAAGTTCTTCACCAACTTTGAGCTGACCTCTTTCAACTCTACCTGTTGCAACTGTACCACGGCCTGTGATTGTGAATACGTCTTCAACGGGCATAAGGAAGGGAAGGTCTGCCTTACGGTCGGGAGTGGGGATGTAGCTGTCTACTGCATCCATGAGTTCCCAGATGGGAGCACATGCTTCGTCGTCTGATGAAGCAGCTTCGAGAGCTTTGAGAGCTGAACCCTTGATGATGGGTGTATCATCGCCGGGGAATTCGTACTCATCAAGAGTTTCTCTGATTTCCATTTCAACGAGTTCAAGGAGCTCTTCGTCGTCAACCTGGTCGCATTTGTTCATGAATACGATGATGTAGGGAACACCAACCTGACGAGCAAGAAGGAGATGTTCTTTTGTCTGAGCCATGGGGCCGTCTGTTGCAGCGATAACGAGGATAGCACCGTCCATCTGAGCAGCACCTGTGATCATGTTTTTGATATAGTCAGCATGACCGGGGCAGTCAACGTGTGCATAGTGACGAGCTGCTGTTTCGTATTCAACGTGAGCTGTGTTGATTGTGATACCACGTTCTCTTTCTTCGGGAGCCTTGTCGATGTTTGCGTAATCAACGAAGTCTGCCTGACCCTTAGAAGCGAGAGTCTTTGTGATAGCTGCTGTAAGTGTTGTTTTACCATGGTCAACGTGGCCGATTGTACCAATGTTAACATGGGGTTTACTTCTTTCAAATTTTTCCTTTGCCATGAGAAATAGCCTCCTTTGACTAATTTAAAATTATTTCTTTGACCGTTATGCTACCGCATACGGATATTGTAACAAGTTTTTAAGATAATTTCAAGTCTTTTTTGAAATTAACCTTTACTTCTTGCGCTGATAACTTCTTCAGCAATACTTCTGGGAACCTCTGTATAGCAATCAGGCTCCATAGCGTACTGTGCACGACCCTGTGTTTTTGAACGAAGGTCTGTTGCATAGCCGAACATTGAAGCAAGAGGAACAAGAGCGTTAACCTGTGTCGCACCGATTCTTGCTTCCATACCCTGCATAAGACCACGGCGAGAGTTAATGTCACCAATAACATCACCTGTGTAATCATCAGGAGTAATAACCGTAACCTTCATCATGGGCTCCATAAGAACGGGCTGAGCTTTTCTCATAGCGTTCTTGAATGCCATTGAACCGGCAATTTTGAAGGCCATTTCTGATGAGTCAACCTCATGGTATGAGCCATCATAAAGTGTTACCTTAACGTCAACAACGTTGTAGCCTGCGAGAACACCTGAAAGCATTGCGCTCTTGATACCCTCTTCGGCAGGTCCGATATATTCCTTGGGAACTGAACCGCCAACAACTGCGTTGACAAATTCGTAGCCTTTTCCGGGGTTGGGCTCGATCTTGATTTTAACATGACCGTACTGACCCTTACCACCTGACTGACGTGAATATTTGCAATCTTCGTCAGCATTAGCTTTGATTGTTTCTCTGTAAGCAACCTGGGGTTTACCTACGTTTGCTTCAACTTTGAATTCACGGAGAAGTCTGTCTACGATGATTTCAAGGTGAAGCTCACCCATACCGGCAATAATTGTCTGACCTGTTTCTTCGTCAGTGTAGCATTTGAAAGTGGGGTCTTCTTCTGCAAGTTTTGCAAGTGCGATACCCATTTTCTCCTGACCTGCCTTAGTTTTGGGTTCAATAGCAACACGGATAACAGGCTCCGGGAATTCCATTGACTCAAGGATAACCGGATGTTTTTCATCACAAAGTGTGTCACCTGTTGTTGTGTTTTTAAGACCAACTGCAGCAGCGATATCGCCTGAATAACAGCAATCGATATCCTGTCTTGAGTTTGAGTGCATCTGAAGGATACGACCCATTCTTTCTTTGTTGTCTTTTGTTGAGTTGTAAACGTTTGTACCTGCGTTTACAATACCTGAGTAAACTCTGAAGAAACAAAGTTTACCAACAAAGGGGTCTGTAGCAATCTTGAAAGCAAGAGCTGCAAAGGGCTCATCGTCAGTTGAATGACGAACTTCTTCCTCATCTGTGTCGGGGTTGACACCTGTGATGGGAGGAACGTCTGTGGGAGCGGGCATAAAGTCAACAATAGCATCAAGGAGAAGCTGAACACCCTTGTTACGGTATGATGTACCGCAGCAAACGGGAACCATCTCATTAGCGATTGTTGCTTTACGGATGCAAGTCTTGACTTCTTCAATTGTAAGTTCTTCGCCTTCAAGGTATTTCATGAGAAGGTCTTCATCCTGTTCCGCAACAGCTTCCATAAGTTCTGCATGATACTTTTCAGCGATTTCTTTCATGTCTTCAGGGATCTCTTCTTCACGAACGTCAAGACCCTTGTCGTCGTAATAAACCTCTGCTTTCATTGTTACGAGGTCGATGATACCCTTGAATGATGATTCAGCACCGATGGGAAGCTGAATCGGAACAGCGTTACATTTAAGACGGTCTTTCATCATAGCGACAACATTGTAGAAGTCTGCGCCCATGATGTCCATCTTATTAACGTAAGCCATTCTGGGAACCTGGTATTTATCAGCCTGTCTCCAAACTGTTTCAGACTGAGGTTCAACACCGCCCTTAGCACAGAGAACTGTTACAGAGCCGTCGAGAACACGGAGTGAACGTTCAACTTCAACTGTAAAGTCAACGTGACCGGGAGTGTCAATAATGTTAATTCTGTGGTCTTTCCAGAAACATGTGGTAGCAGCGGAAGTAATTGTAATACCTCTTTCCTGCTCCTGCTCCATCCAGTCCATGGTAGCAGAACCGTCATGTGTTTCACCGATTTTATGAGTTTTACCTGTATAGAAAAGAATTCTTTCTGTGGTAGTTGTTTTACCTGCGTCGATGTGAGCCATGATACCGATATTTCTGGTGAATTCCAAAGATACTTGCCTAGGCATATTTACCCTCCATAAATTTCTGTATTTACCGTTCTTCAGGCAACCGCCCTGATAAGAACGGTTAGCTCATTACCATCTGAAATGTGAGAAAGCCTTGTTAGCTTCTGCCATCTTATGAGTGTCTTCACATTTCTTGTATGCGCCGCCTGTCTGGTTAACAGCATCAAGGATTTCGCCGGAAAGTCTTTCTTTCATTGTTCTTTCTGAACGAGTACGGCTGTATGCTGTGATCCAACGCAGACCGAGTGTCTGTCTTCTTTCAGGTCTTACTTCGATCGGAACCTGATAAGTAGCACCACCTACACGGCGAGCTTTAACTTCGAGAACGGGCATAACGTTCTCCATAGCTGCTTCGAAAACTTCGAGCGGATCTTTACCTGTTTTTTCTTTGATGATTTCGAAAGCGTCGTAAACGATCTTCTGAGCGACACCTTTCTTACCATCGAGCATAACACTGTTGATCAAGCGTGTTACGAGCTTTGAATTGTAAAGCGGATCCGGCAAAACATCACGTTTTGCAATCTGGCCTCTTCTTGGCACTTCGCTTCCCTCCTTCATAATAATGATATCGTAGGTACTCGAGTGACAAATCCCCGTGGCGCCAATGAGAAGCAATATATATAAACTTCAACATTGGTCGTACCTGCAAAGCAGGCACAAGCCTGCAAGAAGATTGTATCTCTCAAATTAATGAATTGTTGTCCGAGAATTATTTCTTGGGACGTTTTGCACCGTATTTTGAACGGCTCTGCATTCTGCCTGTTACGCCCTGTGTATCAAGTGAGCCTCTGATGATGTGATAACGCACACCGGGAAGGTCCTTAACACGGCCGCCACGGATAAGAACAACGCTATGCTCCTGGAGGTTGTGACCAACACCGGGAATATAAGCTGAAACTTCGATTCCGTTTGTAAGACGTACTCTGGCGATCTTTCTCAGTGCAGAGTTAGGCTTTTTGGGAGTAGCTGTTTTAACAGCTGTGCAAACACCGCGTTTCTGGGGTGAATCGTTATCTGTCATAACGTTCTTCTTTGAGTTAAGACCCTTAAGAAGTGCGGGAGCTTTTGCTTTCTTCTCATGTACCTCTCTGCCGTTTCTGACGAGCTGATTAAAGGTCGGCAATATTCTCTCTCCTTTCCTGAAATAGTATGTCCGGAAAAACTTTCCGTAACACCCAAACGCACTTACGCAGAATAATCTAACATAAAGCATCTTGAACATTTTAACACAAAGGAAATCCCTTGTCAACAAAATTTTTTTCTTCAAAAAATAATTGTGAATATTACATATATACAGGCATTTTTGCCACATTAGTATTGACAAATTTGTGCCAAATATACAAGAAGAATTTAGTGTAATAAAGGGGTGAAATGTTGAAGCTTGCAGAGTTTACCTGCAAGCTTCAAATGAAGAATGAATAATTTCGGGGCTGCGCCGCTATTCTATATCGCACCGATTGAAATTTGTAGGGGCTGTATCAAAACATCGTAAGCAGATGTTTTGATACAGCCCCTTGCTTATTATAATAAACGTTTTATAAAGAGATGTATAAGTTTTAAATCCTCGCTGTTTAATTTTTCCAGATCGAGATAAATTTCATTTACAAGTTTAGGGTTTGACAGATTTTCGCTGAAAAACTCAATTGGTGTGATAGAAAAATATTCGCAGATTGCAATAAATTCCGTCATCGAAGGAAGCGACTTTCCTGATGAAATATTATTGATGTATCCTCTGCTGTGTCCCAAATCATAACTCATTTTATATTCAGAAACACCTTTCTGAATTCTTAATTGTGTAATACGGTCGCGTATAAATTCCGCAGTCATAGTTTCACCCCCACAAATAAGCATACAACTATAAAGTATTAAAATATACATTTTAAAAACGTTAAAACACTTGACAAACCGTTTTTAATATGTTATTATCATTTACAAGATGATGTTTTAAAATAATATCATCTCAAATACGCCTAAAATAGGAGGAATAAAAATGAAAAAAGTTTTATCAATGTTATTGGCAGCAGTGTTGTTAATCTCTTTATGTGCCTGTGGCAATAACCAATCTGAAGACTCAAACAAAAAAGAAATCAAAAATGAAACAGTCCTGTCAAATGACTATGTGACAATTGACGGACTTTGCGTGGATGATGCTTATACAGACGAGGACAACAGCGTGTTAAAAATGGTGTATCTATTTTACACAGTAAATGCTTCTGACCAGAATCTGGAAGCGGACAGCAAGTATACATATCTGAAAATAGGTGAAAATGAATATACATCTGAAAGATATAACGACGTTTGCCTGAAAGTTCCCAACTATTATTTTGGCGACTATATCGAAGATGTTTATATTGGCTCAACTTTGAAAGTAGTTACAACTTTTAAAATTCCTGAGGCTGACTTGGCAGCAGGAAAAGAAATCACATTAAGGGATGATCAGATTCCCAACATTTCAGAAATCAAGTTATCTACAGATGATATTCAGCATTTTGAAGGTGACGATAACGTTTGCAAGGCCATGGACCCTGATGGATATGCTGCTGAAATGAAAAAGAGAGAAGCAGCAGATTCAGCTACAACTAAAAAGGTTAAAAATCTTATCAATGGTTATTATTGGTCATTCTATGTCAATTACACATCTTACGAGCTTGAATTTATCGCAGATAATAAATTTGTGTTGAGCACAAGTCTTGGAACATCTTCAGAGGGTACATACACTGTACAAAATGCATATATTTTCTGCACATATCCTGATACAGGTTACACTGTTGAAATTCCTTATGAAATCAACAAAGACGGTGAAGTTGAATTAGACTGCGGTGCAGCGTTTGATGTTCATCAGTAAGAAGTAATACAATAAATTCAAACTGACACAAATCCCCTCAGATTCTTTGTTTTGAGAAAACTGAGGGGATAAAATTCCATATTTATAATAATCAGTTATACAACAGTTTGATTGTGATATCTCCAACGGCTCACCGAGGATGCCAAACCGTTAATTTATGTGGATTTCATGCGGGTCATTCATGAATGACCCCTACAATGCCCTGCATCGGCAAACGTAGGGGCAATTCACGAATTGCCCGTTTTAAAATTACGTGTAATTCTACGGAACATCAGAATCTCCCGTTCCCTACAAGGCAACACTAAACATATCTATAAACAATAATTCATGTGTTTTTAACTACAAACGTAGGGTTGACCCTTGCGGTCAACCGCAAGTCAAATTTTTTATTTTAAATTAACGGACGACTGCAAGAGTCGTCCCTACAGTGTTGCCGTAAGTTTCATTTATTTTTTTGCGCCGCAGGCCCGAAATTCTGCGTTCTGCACTCCGCATTCCGCACTAAAAAGTCCTTCCGAGATCCTTCGCATTCGCTCAAGGATGACGGTCAGGACTTTTTTACTTTCCTACACAGAACTGTGAGAAGATTTCGTTTACAACTTCGTCACTTGCTTTTCTGCCTGTCAGCTCAAGGAGTTTTTCTATTGCACAGTCAAGAGATACATTGACAGCATCAAGTGTCATTCCGCTGGTGAGTGCAAACTTTGCTTCTCTCACACAGGAAAGCGCCTCTGTGGTGGAAAGGTACTGTCTCTCCCCTGTTATCATTGCCTGTGTTGTGTCGATTCTGTCAGTTTCAAGAAGTCTTGCAACTGCCTCTTCAAGTTCATCCTTGCCGTTCAGCTTTTCTGCACTGATTTCAACAATGGTTTCAATATATTCTGCAATTTCGTCTTTTACGTCTTTCACATCAAGGTCGGTTTTGTTGATAACACCAAGGCAAAGCTTATCCTTGCAAAATTCGAGAATTTCCATATCCTCGCGTGTCAGCTCCTCCGAGCCGTCAAAAACTGCAATTACAAACTCAGATTTTTGAAGTCTGTCCTTTGCCATATCAACACCGATTGCCTCAATGGGGTCATCACTTTCCCTGATACCTGCCGTATCGGAAAGATGAAGTGAAATTCCGCCCAGAGTTACAGACTCTTCAACAATATCTCGTGTTGTCCCTGCATAACTTGTGACAATACTTCTCTGACTGCCGACCAGCATATTCATCAATGTTGATTTGCCAACATTGGGTCTGCCTACAATTGCAGTCTGCACACCCTGAGTAAGAACTTTACCGCTGTCATAAGTAGAAATCAGTTTTTCAAGTGACTTTTCAACCTCAGAAACAGTGTTCAGCATTTCGTCATTTTCAAGCTCTTCAATTTCCTCGTCAGGATAATCCACCCACGCTGAAAGATGAGCTGAGACGTTGACAAGCTTTTCGGTGTTCGCCTCAATTTCACGGCTGAGTGTTCCGCCGAGAGCAGTAAGTGCCGCATCTGCCGCCTGTTTGCCCTGTGCACCGATCAAATCCATAACTGCTTCTGCCTGAGTCAGGTCCATTTTGCCGTTCAGGAAAGCTCTTTCCGTAAACTCGCCTGCACGGGCAGGAACGGCACCTGCCGAGAGAACCGCACGCAGAACCCTTTTCAGAACATAAAGACCGCCATGACAGGAAAGCTCAACCACATTTTCACCTGTATAGCTGTGAGGTGTTCGGAAAACTAAAGCAACGCACTCGTCAATATCTCCGTCTGAGTCAAAGACTCTGCCGAAATGGGCTCTGTAGCCTTTTGAGTTTTCAAGCTTATTTCCGCTGACAGCCTTGAAAATTTTATCGCAAATTTTCATAGCCTCGTTGCCCGAAACTCTTATCATTCCGACGCCGCCTGCCGCCTGAGCTGTGGCGATCGCGGCTATAGTTTTATTAGATTCGTTCATAAAAATCAATCCTATAAAAAATCGCAGAGAAAGCCTCTGCGATTAATTAATTATTCTTCTGTATTTGCTCTTTTTTCGATTTTGCCGTAAAGAGATGCACCGCTTACGTCTGACTTGGGCTGAACATTTTCTCTTGCCTGTGCGGGAGCAGAAGATTTTCTCTGTCCGCCTCTCCCATCACGGCGGGGACGTGAATTGTAATTTGAAGATGCGTGTGTGGGCTTTACGCCGTCAACAAGCTTGATCACAACTCTTCTTGAATCGTCACTGCCGATTGAATAAGATTCCACATTTTCAATCTGCTGGATTGCTGTGTGGATAATTCTTCTCTCATAAGGATTCATAGGCTCAAGAACAACATTTCTGCCGTATTTAAGAACCTTTTCAGCATTTCTCTTTGCAAGTTCTGTAAGAGTTACCGCTCTCTTTTCTCTGTAATTGCCTACATTTACGGATACGCGCTTGAACTCTTCATTTTCCTTGCCTACTACAAGACGTACAAGATACTGGATAGCATCAAGTGTTTCGCCTCTGCGTCCGATTACGCAACCGTAATCGTCACCACATTCAACCTGAAAGCTGATTGAATCAGCCTGTTTTGTTGTTGTGATGTGAACATCTTCGATTCCAAGACCCTTGAAGATGTTTCTGATGTAGTTTTCAGCTACGCCGTCAGCATCAACTGTTACCACTGCATCAGCACTTACCTCTTCAGCCTTGGGAGCTGATTTTTTCTCAGTCTTTTTCTTTTCTTCGGGCTTCTTGGTTTCTGCCTTTACCTCTTTTTTAGGCTCAGGTTTTTTCTCTTCTTTAATCTCAATCTCATAGCTTGCCTTAACCTTATAAACAGTTGCACCTCTGAACAAGCCTAAGATCTTCTTTTCCTGAATTTCAACTTCAGTTTTAACTTCTGCGTCTGCCGGTGCACCCAGTTCAGCCAAAGCAGCCTTATGTGCTTCTTCTGCTGTTGAGCCTGTACCGATAGCCTCGATAAGTTTCTTCAATTATTTCACCGCCTGTTGATTATTTTTCGTTTTTCATCTTAGCAATCGCTTTTGTGTTATTTTCTTTTGAACGGCGCATGATTGTTTCAACAACAAGCTCTTTAGCAAGGATTTTTTCTTTTCTGTAAACCTTGTGGAGAACAAGTGTCTGAATTGCGCTGAGTATATTCTGGAAAATCCAGTAAACACCGATACCTGCGGGGAACTGGAAAGCAAACCAGATTGACATAAGGGGCATACCGTATGTCATACAACCCATAGAGGGATTTTTTGCCATTTCGGGATTTTCTTTTTTCTGTCTTGCCTGTGTGATGATACTTGTGAGAAGCGAAGTAACACCTGACAGAATGGGAATGAGAACAAGAAACTTCGCACCTGTCTCACTTGTACTCCAGTTCTTGACTGCATCGAAGCTGGGAGTAGTTGTAAGAGTTACACCGAATGCTGAGAAATTCTCAATAAATTTTTCGATTGTTTCCGCAGTTTCTGCTGAAACAACACCGGAAAGCTCAGAGAACTTATCCATAATCGTCATTTCAATCTGACGATCATTTTTGATTTCAGCAATTTTCTTTACACCCTCAGTCAGCGCAGTAAGTTCCGCTTCCGGAATACGGAGAACGTACTTCAGGGGCTGATAGATAATGTTGTAAAGAAGAATAATAACGGGCATCTGAATCAAAAGAGGAAGACAACCCTGCGCGCCCATAGGATTATAACCCTCGCGCTGATAGAGAGCCTGTGTTTCTTCCTGAATTTTTTTCTGGTCACCTGCATATCTTGCCTGAATTCTTCTTACCTTAGGCTGAATTCTCTGCATTTTTGCCGAGCTCTTCTGCTGTGAAATTGAAGTCGGCAAAAGGATAAGCTTGAACACGATTGCAAAGAAGAGCAAAGCAACAACATAGTTACCGCTTAAATTATAGAACTGTTCAAGTATCCACGCAAAGGGCAGGTACACATAGTCTAAAAATTTCATTTTCTATCCTCCGTAGCAGGTTTCTTTTTTTTCGGTTTTACGGGGTCGTACCCACCGGGGAACAGCGGGTTGCATCTCATCAGACGCAAAAATGCTAATATTCCCCCCTTGATAACGCCGTGAATTTCAATAGCATCAATTGCATACTGCGAGCAAGTCGGATAATAACGGCATCGGGGAGGAAACAGAGGAGATATTTTTCTTTGATAAAACCTTATAAACTTAATCAGAAATTTTTTCATTTCGGTTTATTACCCCGGCACTGCCGAGATGCTCACGCATGGTTTTCATTACAGCAGTGCTTTTAACATATTTTGTTTTGCTGCGTGCGACGAATACGATATCAAAAGAGCCTGTCATTTCCGGATATAACTGACAAAACGCAGCTCTGATCACTCGCCTTGAGCGATTTCTCTCTACTGCGTTTCCGATTTTTTTACCCGTCGTTATACCATAACGACAGTATCCGACGCGGTTTCTAACGACGTAAGTTACAAGTGTTGCTGATGCATAAGACTTGCCCCTGCCGTAAGCACGTCGGAAATCACTGTTTTGATTTAGCGTTATGGGTTTTGACAAATCAATCAATCCGTTCGTCTGAATGTACAGAAATTAATAAGAAAGCTGCTTTCTGCCTTTTGCTCTGCGGCGAGCAAGAACCTTGCGGCCGTTTCTGTCAGACATTCTCTTTCTAAAGCCGTGCTCCATTTTTCTGTGACGTTTCTTGGGCTGATAAGTTCTTTTCATCTTTTAACCCTCCTATCCTCTCAGTAAAGTTATTGTCAGCGGTTTCATTAAAAACCGTGATTTTGAGTATCAATGCAAATCTGCTTGCAAAAAAACATACTCCAACAATATGATATTATATAATAAACTTGTCTGCAATGTCAACACCTTTTTTATTTTTTGTTTTTCTTTCAATATTTTACATCAATATTGTGAAAAGGCTATGAATTTTTCATAAATTATGGTAATATATACATATTATAAGGAGGTTATTGCAATGAGAGAAATAAATATCAGAGATATCAAAGCAAACGCAATTAAAATGATAAGCGACGATTGGGCACTGCTCACTGCAGGAAACAAGCAGAGCTTCAACACAATGACAGTAAGCTGGGGCGGTATAGGTGAGCTCTGGGGAAAAGATGTAGCTTTCATCTTTGTCCGTCCTCAGAGATATACGAAAGAGTTTATTGACAGAGAGAAAATGATGACTCTCTCCTTTTTCGGCGGACAGAAGAAAAAAGAAATGGCACTCTGCGGAAAAGTCAGCGGCAGGGATTTTGATAAATTCAAAGAAACAGGACTCACTCCCGCCTTTTCGGACGGCACAGTGTACGTAAAGGAAGCGGAAACGGTTCTCTTTCTTAAAACACTGGCTGTAACGGAAATGACTCCCGATTCATTCCTTGACAGCACAATTGACACTTCCTGCTATCCCAACAAGGACTATCATATAGTATATATAGCAGAAATCGTGAAAGTGCTCGAAAATTGAGTATAAAACATCAGAAAAAAATTTTTTCAAAAAAATTAAAAAAATTTTCAAAAAACTATTGCATTTTTTGAAAAGTGGTGTTATAATAGCAAAGTCGTCAGGGCGACAGACAGTCGAAAGGCTGAAAATAAGTCCTGAATAGTTGGTGTCAATGGTGATGAGGGTCCACCCGTTCCCATCCCGAACACGGTAGTTAAGCTCATGAACGCCGAAGATACTTGGCTGGAAGCGGCCCGGGAAAATAGGACGACGCCAACACAATTGAAGTAGCCACCCAATAGGGTGGTTATTTTTTATCTTGAAAACAAAAGGGAGTTTTTAAAATGGTTTATACATACCGCACACAGGGCACTTGTGCCAGAACAATTGACATTGAAGTTGAGGACGGAATCATTAAAGAAGTTAAATTCAACGGGGGCTGTGCAGGAAATACTCAGGGAATTTCCAAGCTTGTCGAAGGAATGAATGCTACTGAAGTTATCGAAAGACTTGAGGGAATCAGATGCGGCTTCAAGCCTACCTCCTGCCCCGACCAGTTGGCAAAGGCTCTGAAAGTTGTTCTCAATAAATGATTATTAAAAAGGTCAAAGTATAAAACGGCAGAGAGTTCGCTCTCTGCCGTAAAATTTTACTTTTTATCCTTTCTCATTTCTTCAAGAATAGATGCAGACATTCTTGCTCGCTTCTGTTATTCACTCAATTGTACTGTTAGCGATATCATTAAATATACAGAAAATAAAACATATAAAAACAAATGGACCGTAAAAAAACAAATTATAGGGGACTTCTAAAAACCTATTGTATAAAATATGTTTAGAAATTTTTT
>CAZDQE010000067.1:0-12204 GCA_964507395.1 uncultured Eubacteriales bacterium
GACGGAAAAAGAGCAAACATAATTTCGTGCAAGGGGTTTTTAGAGGTCCCCTAAAATCAAAGCTTAGCCGAAATCAAATGTAATTTCTGTAAGAGGCCATATTTTAACGAGAAGCTTACCTATAAGCTGTTCTTCCGAAACGCATCCGATAACAGAGCTTCGGCTGTCAATTGAGGTTGCGCGCTGGTCACCCATAACAAAATAGTGACTTTCGGGAACCTGATAAGGGAATTTCACATCACATTCACCAAGAGCCTTTTCCGTAACGTAAGGCTCGTCAATCACCTCGCCGTTAACACTGACCGTACCGTTTTTATCAACAACTATATAGTCGCCCGGCAAGCCTATAACTCTTTTTATCAGATATTTGTTTGAGTAAGCAAAGCTGCACAGGTCTCCCCTCTTAAGATTATCAGTTTTCACAAGCACAACTATGTCTCCGTCATACAGTGTCGGCTCCATACTGATGCCTGTAATCTGAAGAACAGGCAACACCATAGTCGCAATAAGTGCCGCAATCGCTGCGATAATTATAATGGCATAAACAGTGCTTTTAAGTATTTTACGATAACGTTGCTTATACCGTTCTCTCTTCAACTCTGCTTCAAGCTGAGGAATTTCAGGTGAAGCATTTTGCTTTTTCATTTTCACTGATTCACTCATTTCAACTTTCCTTTTCATCCATGGCAGAAGAAAGCCATCCAAACCTGTCATGGAAACGCTTAAGATATCTATATTCTTTTTCTATTGCCTTCAGCTTTTTCCGAGCATCGAGCATGTCCTTCTCTATCTCGCGAAGTTTTTTCTCTTTTTTTAAAAGTCTCTCCTTTTCCTTTTCGAGCAGAGCCTTCTCTCCCTCAAGCATAGCTATCTCTTCCGCCGAAAAATCAGACTTCTCACTGTTATCTGTAACAGACTCCAAAACAGTACCTTCAGCATTTTTTACACTCACGATATATTGGTCTGCTGCTGCCTGCGCTGCCTCAAAAACTTTATTAATCTGTAATGCCGCCTCAGCAATGTTGCCTGATGAAGCGAGCTTGATTTCCCTTTCCTCAAGTTTTTTCCGAAGCTCTTCGTTCTCCTTCATCTCTTCTATGAGCAATTCAAGGAGCTCTCGTCTGTTAAGTTTTTTAAGTTCCTTGTCGGTCATAAATCCACCTCTGAAAACAAATATAACTGCACTTATCCATTTTTACTTATAAAGTATATCACAAAAAAGCAAAAAATGCTATACCTGAAAGCATTGTTTATTTACATTAATAGTTTTTTATTGTTAATTACAAATAAGAAAAAATCTGTTTTTTCCTCTATATTCACTGCTGCTTTGTCGGAATAATCACCGATTCTGATAAAAAATCAGCGAAATGCCGAAGCAAATCGCTGATTCAAACGTGTTTTTACATTTGTATAAAATACAGAATTAATGATATTTGGGCATCCAGTCGCCGTGGACCTCAATAAGCTCATCAACCATCTTAACGATATCGTCAATGTTAAGCTCTGATGCAGTGTGAGGATCAAGCATTGCCGCCTGATAAATTGCATCCTTCTTGCGTGTTACCGCAGCTTCAATTGTAAGAAGCTGGGGATTGATATTTGTCATATTCATTGCCGCAAGCTGAACGGGAAGTTTACCGATTTTGCAGGGATGAATACCGCTGGCATCAATAAGACAAGGTACTTCAACGCATGCATCTTTATCGAGGTTTTCAATAAGTCCGCCGTTATATACGTTACCGCCGATTTTGTACGGGTTATTAGTAACCATTGATTCCATGATGTATGATGCGTATTCGTGTGATCTCTCATGTGTAATTTTGCCGTCAGCGAGAATGCTGTCACGCTCTTTCTCCCAGCCTGCAATCTGATTGATGCAACGTCTCGGATATTCATCAAGAGGAATATTGTATTTTTCAATCATTTCGGGATATTTATCCTTGATGAAAAACATATTGTATTCTGAATTATGCTCGCTTGACTCTGTGCAATAGTAACCGAGTCTTCTGATATACTCGTATCTTACCATATCACTGTGTTTTTCGATTTCACCGAGAAGTGCTTTATCGTTCTTTTCAAGTGCTCTTCTCTTGATTTCGGGATAAAGGTCGTTTCCGTCCTTATCATGAATCTCAAGAAGCCATGCCATGTGGTTGATACCTGCAATGAGGTCATATCTGCCTTCGATCTTATCCTCCATGCCAACACCTCTGAGAAGATCTCTTGAGCATGACTGAACGCTGTGGCAAAGACCGATAGTTTTAATACCTGTATATCTTGTCATAAAGCCTGTAAGAATCGCCATGGGATTTGTGTAATTGAGGAACCACGCATCGGGACAAACCTCTTCCATATCTGCCGCAAAATCAGCAAGAACAGGAATTGTTCTCAAACCTCTCATAATACCGCCGATGCCAAGTGTATCAGCGATTGTCTGGCGAAGTCCGTACTTTTTCGGAATTTCAAAGTCTGTAATTGTGCAGGGGTCATAAAGACCTACCTGAATTGCATTTACAACAAACTTTGCACCGCGCAGGGCCTCTTTACGGTTTTCAACACCAAGATGTGTTGTGATTTTTGCTCTGTTTTCGTTAACATTTGCGTTAATAGCATTAAGAATAATTTCTGAATCCTTAAGACGCTGACCGTCAATATCGTAAAGCGCAAATTCAGCATCTCTGAGAACGGGTGTGCACATACAGTCACCAATAACATTTCTTGCAAATACTGTACTGCCTGCGCCCATAAATGTAATTTTCATAAATAAATCCCTCCAACTTTTGTTGTTATATAAACTATACAGTTTATCAACAAAATCGTCAAGGGATTTTGAAAAATTTGTCAAATTATTTTTTACTTTCTAAGTCATAAACAATTACCGAATTGGGATAAAGCACGTCTTTATTTTCACAGCCGTAAATACATTCGCCGAGAGCAGCATCATGCGGTACACATTTTTTTGCATACATCCTGATTTCCTCTGTTCCCCTGTTAAAAAGAAGAAGATAACCTTTTCTGCCGTTCCAACCGCAGATAACTGTTATTTCAGAGTTCGCCTTAAGCTGCTTTAAATCGAAATTTTCAATATCAGATAAAACGTCGTTATATCTCTGTCGCAGAGAAAGAGCCTGCTTTATCGCATCATTCATGTGCTTCCTGTTTTTCCAATCAAAATAAAACTCATCAAAAAACGCAAGTTTGCCGTAAAGCGGATGTTTTTTCGGAAGAACGAATCTCCCCTTTTCTGTGTTCCTCAGACCTAAATTCATCGGCTGTTTTTCTGCAAATTCCTGTGCATTGTTGATGAAATATACCGTATTGGGAAGAAGTGCGGTCACAACTGCCGCAGCCATACATCTGAGAAGCCCCATTGTACACATGCTTCGGGGAGTATCGGCAGTTTCAGTGCAGGCAACAGACGGAATTTCGCCTGTTATACACTCAAGAAGACGCTTGTTAAAATTCATTCCCGTATAGTTTTCCTCGCTCCACAAATCCCATATACCGCCGGTATAGAAATTGTAGCCTGCAGTTTTCAATTCGCCTGAAAAAGAGTTGTTGAACTCCTCTGACCACAGAATAAAATTTTTGTTTTTCTTCTTGATTTCGGAAATTATACTCTCTGTCAAATCCTTCGGCAAAGCGTGTGCCATATCAATTCTTGCACCGTCAAGACCGTACGTATCCATGTAATACGGAATTACGTTTTCAATGTATTCCCAGAGCTTGAAATTAGGCTTTTCGCAGGGAAAAGCACTGCATTTTATCCCGTCCTGCGCAATTACGGGCGGAAAATCTTCACCGAATTTTTTCTTTGCATTTTCCGTGTTATCAAAATAAAATTTCAGAAAGGTAATATCACTCCACGGTGGCTGAGGGTCGTTTACGGTATCAGCAAATCCCGGCATAACTGAAATGCCTAAATTCTCCGAGCATTGCACAAGGAAGCTTTTTTCATTGTCACCGAAAAGATTAACCGCTTTTTCGTCGGGTGGATAAGAAAAACTTTCAGCAAAAGAAAGCATGCTTTCACTCTTATACAATTGTCTGACATTTTTCTCAGTGACAACGGTATGACCAAGCTCATCGCAGACAGGTGCTTTAAAATCAAGAAGGGAATGATTTTTCACCCAGTAAAACCACTCAGGATGAGTCAGACACAAATCGCTGTCACGTGATGCAGTCCTGAAAGCGAAATCAAGAACGACCTTCATCTGAAGCTTGTGACAAGCTTCGCATAAAGCAGAAAACTCCTCTTCGGGAGTCATTCCTTCAAGGTGTGAATCGTGATAGCATCTGTCAATTTTCATTATATTCTTTACGGAATAAGGTGACGGCAGTTCCCCTTTTTTGTTTTCCCGTGACATTTCAAAAACAGGCAGAAAATATATTCCGTTAAAGCCCATTTCTTTAATGAGGGGAAGAAGTGCGATTGTTTTCAGAAAGGTTCCGTTTTCAAATCCTTTTCCGTGGTCCCATGCAGAAAAACTTCTGACAAAGAGAGAATAAAAGGAGAGGTTTTCCGTCTGTCTTGTTTTCTTTCGTGAGAGAATGTTTTCTATAGCTTTAGTAAAATAATCGCGGGCGTTGACGAGAATTTCGCCCTGTATATCAGCCTTTTCAAACTCGGCACCCACATAATTCCAGCAATAAGGAATTTTATATTCCACTCCGTTTTCTTCATTCTTCGATAAAATTTCAAGCATTTTATTTAAATTTTCCATGGTAATTACTCCTAAGTTTAATCAATAATTATTCTTTGAAAAAAGCTTTTAAATAAACCTGAATTTTTTAAAAATTATTGAAATGATTTTTTGTCTATGATATATTTATTAAAAGGATGTGATTTTATGGCAATTAAAACTTATATTTTATCTTCAATGGCAAAAGTTTTTCTTGACGAAGAACCGAAAAGCTGTGTAAAAATCAGCAATATTTCCGCCTTTAAAAATGAAAAAGCCGCCTTCCAGTTTGCCTTTGCAAGCGATGAAGACACAGGTGAAATCTGTTTCGAAATTTCTGAAAATTTAAAGGTTTACAGAGTCCTTTCAGTACCTTCAGTGAAGGCCGCAAGCGATGACATTGACGACTATTACCTGAGAACAACACCCGGTCTTTACCCCGACATTCTCCGTCCTTATAACGGGGAATACTTCCGGATTCCTCACAACACATGGATGAGCTTTTACATTGAGGGAGAAAACCTTGATTCCGGAATTCACGAAATTGAAGTCAGAATCAGAAATGAGAAAAACGAAATCCTGTGCAGTGAAAAAGCAGTTCTTGACATTATCGACGCATCACTCCCCGAACAGACACTTATCCACACAAACTGGTTTCACTCTGACAGCCTTGCTACATACTACAAGGTTCCCGTTTTCAGTGACGAATTCTGGAGAATTGTTGAAAACTTTATAAAAACTGCTGCCGAGCACAGTATAAACTTTATTCTTACTCCCCTTTTTACTCCGCCACTTGATACGAAAATCGGAACAGAAAGGCTTACTGTTCAGCTTGTAGGCGTCAGAAAAACCGAAAGCGGATACGAGTTTGATTTTTCAAATCTTAAAAAATGGCTTGATATGTGCAGAAAAAACGGCATTAAATATTTTGAAATGTCACACCTGTTCACACAATGGGGTGCTCTCAACGCTCCGAAAATCATGGCTGAGGTTGACGGAGAAATCAAAAGAATTTTCGGTTGGGAAACTGATTCAACAGGAAAAGAATATACGGAGTTTTTGACAGCTCTTTCTGCGCCTCTTACAGAATTTCTTGAAAACGAAGGCATAGCCGACAACTGCTACTTCCACGTTTCCGACGAACCCGGCGAAAAAGACCTTGAGGTTTACGGAAAATTAAGCACACTGATACATAACCTTTTCGGCAAAAAATTCAAGGTCATTGATGCACTTTCCGAAATTGAATTCTACGAAAAAGGCTACGTGACACGTCCCATTCCGAGTGAAAGAAGAATTGAGGACTTTGCAGGAAAGGTGCCTGAGCTATGGACATATTACTGCTGCGGTCCGACTGACGAATTCTACTCAAACAGATTCCTTTCAATGCCGCTGCAGAGAACAAGAATCATCGGCATGCAGATGTACAAATACGGTGTAAAAGGCTTCCTTCATTGGGGCTACAATTTCTATTTCACCGCCCTTTCCGTCAGACCTGTCGATCCATTCGCAGAAACTGATGCTGACTGTGCTTTCTCTTCAGGTGATGCCTTTGTAGTTTATCCTGCTCCCGACGGCAGCGCATGGGCTTCAATCAGACTGAAAGCCATGAACGAGGCGGTACAGGATATGCGTGCTTTACAGCTTCTTGAAAGCTTGGCGGGAAAAGAAAAAGTTACGGAAATTCTCGAAGATAACTGCGGAGAAAGATATAATCTCACCTTTACAAACTATCCGAGAAGCGAAAAATGGCACATTGAAAAACGAGAAGAAATCAACAAAGCAATAAGAGAACTGATATAAAAATCAATGCGACAGAAGTTTCACGTTTGAAGCTCTCTGCCGCATTTTTTGTTTTATAAATTTATTTTTCTGTCCCTGAAATAATATTCCCTGTCGCGGTCGTTTATTTCCCTCAGCACTCTGCAGGGATTTCCTACTGCCACAACGTTTGCAGGAATATCCTTTGTTACAACGCTTCCTGCACCGATTACAGTATTGTTACCTATTGTAACACCCGGAAGCACAAGAACACCTGCACCCAGCCAACAGTTTTTACCGATTCTGACTGAAGAATTGTACTGATATGCCTTTTCCCTCAGCTCGGGAAGAATCGGATGACCTGCTGTTGCGACTACAACATTAGGGCCGAACATCGTAGCATCGCCTACATAAATGTGGGTGTCATCAACCATTGTAAGGCCGAAATTTGCATAAACATTTTTGCCGAAATGCACGTGTTTTCCGCCCCAATTTGCATGAAACGGAGGTTCTATATAACAGCCTTCACCTATTTCCGCAAACATTTCCCTGAGAAGTTCTTCTCTTTTCTTTCCTTCCGTAGGACGGGTCATATTGTAATCATAAAGTCTGTCAAGGCATTTTTCCTGCTCTTCGAGAATTGATTCATCATTCGGAAGATACAAATCCCCTGTATGCATTTTTTCCTTCTGTGTCATATCAGTTCACACCTCGCAGTTCAACCTTTTCTACATAAGGCTTTACACGCTCTGCCATTCTTTCCATAACACTCTTCGGCAAAGCAGTCAGATTATTCCCTATTAAATCTCCCGAATCAACAAAGCCCTGCAGATAATATTCTTTTGCGCCCTTTATCAGTTTGCCGATTTCTTCAAATGCGCTTTCTGTGTGGAATTCCGCAACGACCGTTGTTCTGAATTCATAATCAATGCCCGCTTCGCGAATAAGAAAATCTGCGCTTTCCTTTATTTTATCAAAATCAATTTCATCTTTACCTACAGTTGCGGGATAATACTCAGGTGAATTCTTAATATCCATGGCAACATAGTCAACAAGACCTGCATTTACGATTTTTTTCAGTTTTTCAGGATACATTCCGTTTGTATCAAGCTTTATCTCATACCCTAAAGCCTTGATTTTCCCGAGAAACTCCTCAATATCCTTCTGCAGAAGAGGCTCACCGCCTGTTACGCATACTCCGTCAAGAATTCCTTTCCTTTTATTCAGATATGAAAAAAATTCGTCTTCAGTTATATCGCTTTCGCCTTCGCCGAGAACAAGCGATGCATTGTGACAGAATGGACATCTGAAATTACATCCGAAGGTGAAAACAATACATGCAACTCTGCCGGGAAAATCGAGAACTGTCATTTTTTGTAAACCGATCAATTTCATATATTCTATCCTTTCAAAACCACATTTAATTGTTGTTTCATATCATATATTACCTCCGAAAAGCATATTAAGTACAAAGGAGGTAAGAACATGAAAAATCCCGTTGAAGAACGAGCTGTTGAGCTTGGCGTATATATTGTAGAAAACCACTCCACCGTAAGAGCTACGGCGAAGCAGTTCGGAATTAGCAAATCTACTGTTCACATGGATGTGGCAAACCGTCTGAGAGAGCTTAATCCTCAGCTCTATCATCAGGTACGTGAGGTACTTGACGTAAACAAAGCACAAAGGCATATACGGGGCGGTATTGCTACAAAGGAAAAATATAAGGCACTGAAATAATTACCGTTTAAATTTACCTGTAACTGACATATACCATAAAGAAAGCAAAACAATACATACAACAAGTAACACACAGCCCGCCACTGCTTCAAGACTTAAAAATTCATCAAAGTAGCCTACCAGCAGGTTATATTCACGCTGTGTTGAAGCAAATGCAATCTTTTCAAAAACGCCTGAAATTTTCATAAGTAACGAAAACATAAGCACCGTCAGACCTGAAGAGCCTGCTACAACGGCAAATCTTCGGAAAAGGCGGTGTTTGTTATTCTTTCCGTTGACGGACAGAATAACAAACGTCAGATATACATACAGAGCTATCAGGATAAATAACGCATATCTGTTAATCTTCTGATAATTCTCAAAAAAAGCAATGAAGCCTTCAAAGTTTTCGGCAACAATTGAGTCCTTATATTCCTTCGCCATCTTTTCTGCTATAAGTCTTGCATTTGCCTTTTCACTCTCTGTAATTTCAGTATCGTATGCCAGAATGCTCGAATAAAACTCGTCAGCCAAAGCATCTTCTTTAACAGTTGCCCTGCCCGCCGTAGGATTCTCGCCTGAAATTGAACTAAAATATACAGTAAAATCTGAATCTATTCTGTTTGAAGTCAAAACAGAAGAAACTGCATCATAATCAATACCGCTCTTCGCTGCAATAGTTTTGCATCTTGTTACGATTTCATTATTAAGCTCTGAAAAATATGTTGTACCCGAAAAATGGGACTTAAGATCCCTGTCGTTGAACAATGTCACACCTGCAACAAGAATAGTCGAGATAAAAATGAGCGTCAGAGACATAAAAAATGATACAATATAAACTATAACGCTGTTGCTTCGGGAAGATCTATGTTTTTCTTTCATAATGCTCTCCTCCCTGTTCAGTAAAAGATTTCAGGTCCTGAAACCTTATCTGCAATTATGCAGAAAGTTTCCTGCGACTCTGACTTATATTTTTCAAAAGGATAATCAGCACAGACTATAAGCTGCTCTGTATCACCGTCAAGGTCATAAGGAAGGGTGTCACCATCGGAAAAAACAGACGTATCCGTAACCTGATATTTATAAATTCCGTAGTTTGTCGTAACAGTCAGAATGTCGCCCTCTTCAAGAGTCTTTGCACCCTGCAAATATGTTCCGCTGTAACCGTAAAGCATTACAGGCTTCCCGAAGCCCGGCATAGACGTAACGGAAACGTGTCCGACACCTGACAAAAGTGCCTGCTCGCTGACGCCGTAATAAATTCTGCTTGTAATCTTTTCACCGCTGAGTGAAGCATAATAACAGTTGATATCAGGTATATCTACATCTGTATAATGTACACGCTCTGTCTCATTCGTTGAGCCTATAAATTCATCGTTCAGCTCATAAGACACAAACCGGGGTTTTTCTGTATCGAAATAGGTTTCAAAAACATCCTTAAATTTATTTTTACAAGGAAAAAACACAAGCATGATAAGGGCAAAAAGTGCAAGAGTATATACGGCTATCGTACCGAGAATCAGAAAAAGCTTTCGGTTAACAATTTTTCTGTTCCTCAGACGAATACTGCTTTTTTCTTTTGATGACAACTCATACGCACGGGAATACTTATCCGCAAGGTCAGCCGCACTTTCCATTTTGTGCTTGACTGCCTTGTTGTACTCCTCACGTCGTTTTTGCTCTTTTTTCCTGCTTCTGCTCAAAAATATCTACCTTACCTATTATCTCTTCAAAAGAACATCTTTTTCGTACTGTTTTACCTCGCTGTACCAGCTTTCATCATCCGGTACTCCTGCCTGTCGGCAGTATTCTTCCCACACATCACCAAAGGGATATGTTTTCATTTCCTCATCAAGCATGAGTTTTTCTGTGAAATCTCCTGCATCCTGAAGTTCTTTCATCTTTGAATTCGGAAGAAGGAGCGCATAAAGAAGAGCTTTCTGCATGTTTCTTGTTCCGATTACCCACGCTGCAACGCGGTTGATGCTTGCATCAAAGAAATCAAGACCGATGAGAACTTTTTCCGTCGCATCGTTTCTTACAATTTCCTTTGCAATTTCCTTGATTTCATCTTCAAAAATAACGACATGGTCGCTGTCCCATCTGATTGCTCTTGTAACATGAAGAGGAATTTTATCAAAGAAAGTGAGAAGGCTGGGAATTTTATCGCTTACAACCTCTGTTGGATGAAAATGACCGTTATCAAGAAGATAATAAACACCCTCTTTTGATGCTGCATAAGACAGACAGAATTCATTACTGCCAACCGTGTACGCTTCAAGACCGATACCGAAAACCTTACTTTCGATACAGTCTACAACACCTTCAAGCTTCTCTTCGAAAATTCTGTCAAGGCTTTCCTTAAGTCTCATTCTGGGACCTAATCTGTCAGCAGGAATCTCCTTATAACCGTCAGGAATCCACACATTGTTAAGACAGTGTGTTCCAAGCTCTTTTGCAAAATATGCGGCAATTCTTCTTGATGCAATACCGTGTCTGATCCAGAATTCTCTCTTCTCGTCATCAGGACTTGTAAGAGTAAGACTGTCCGCAGCCTTATCGTGACTGAAGAAAGTAGGATTGAAATCAATACCGATATCGTTTTTCTTTGCAAAATCTACCCATTTTTTGAAATGCTCAGGCTTTAACTCATCACGGTCAACCTTTTCGCCGTCAAAAATAGCATAAGATGCATGAAGATTGATTCTCTTTTTTCCGGGAATAAGGCTTATTGCCTTTTCAAAGTCAGCCATCAGCTCATCAGGAGTTCTTGCCTTGCCCGGATAGTTACCCGTTGTCTGAATACCTCCCGTGAGAGTGCCGTCTGCATTCTCGAAGCCGGTAACGTCATCACCCTGCCAGCAGTGAATACTTATGGGGATATTTTTAAGTGCTTCAATTGCTTTTTGGGTGTCCACACCCTGTTTCAGATATTTAGCTTTTGCCTCTTCATAGCGACTCATAAAAACACCTCTGAATTAATTTTATGTTTTTTATTTAAACTAAGATGTTTTTTCTGTTACAGAAATTATTTCGGTAACATTTTATAACATCATTGAAAACTTGTCAATATTCTTTTTTCTGAATTTTAAATTAAATTTTATTAAGATGACAATAATCATTAGAAAATTCAAGCTTAATTTTCTCTGCACCGTTATCTTTGATGAAACGGATACAGGTAAGACCTGTATTTTCCTGACAAAAATTAAAATCGTCCCGCACCTCAAAGCCTATTGCGGCGTTTATAAGGTAATTGTTAAAGGTACCGTGAGCAAAAAGAATCACCGAAGAATCCTCACTGAATCTCAATCTGATTCTTCGTATTACTTCCTTTGCCCTTGCATACGCGATTTCTTTATTTTCATCACTGAGCGACATCGGAAAAGCCTCCCCGTCAGAAAACATTTCTGTATCTCGGTAGATTTCCCGAAGAGAATCAAGACCCATGCCCTCATATCCGTTTTCTGTACCCACTTCCATCAGAAGCGGAAAAACTTCAATTTTCATCATCTTTTTTTCAGCAGTTTTTGATGCCGTCTGAACTGAACGTACAAGAGGACTTGAAATTATCGCGTCAAGATGTATTTTCTCCATACGGTTTCCAAGACATTCAGCCTGTTTTAAGCCTGTTTCAGACAAAATCGGGTCAATGCAATTATCTTCGCCTGTATTGCCCAAGGATTCGCCGTGACGTGCAATGTACAAATCCAATTTTCTCACCATCTTTCAATACCAATACGCAATAAATATAACACAATTTTCAAATTAAAGCAATGAAATTGACGCAAATATAAAATAACTTTTTTGCACTTTTGCGGTTAATTTAACTTTTTTTGGTTTTACTCTTGATTTTATCTCCGATATGTTATATAATGTTTTAGTCTTGTGAGCAAACTCTGACAGTTTAAAATTCAATATCGGGGTGTGGCGAAGTTTGGTATCGCGCCTGGTTCGGGACCAGGAGGCCATGGGTTCAAGTCCCGTCACTCCGACCATTTCGAGTGTTCATAACGGATTTCGTGTGAACACTCGACTTTTTTATTTAATT